>CALMMO010000021.1 GCA_937868455.1 uncultured Marmoricola sp. | reverse complement strand
CTGGTGCTCCTTAACGAGATCGCTCAAGAGATCATCGAGGCACCCGAACTCAACCCGACGCTGTTGCGCAAAGCCAAGCGGCATGGGTTCTCCGATGCCCAATTGGGAACCATGCGGGGCATGCGCGAGGACGTCGTGCGTGGGGTGCGATGGGCGCTGGGCGTTCGTCCGGTCTACAAGACCGTTGATACTTGCGCAGCCGAGTTCGCCGCACGCACGCCGTACCACTACTCCTCCTACGACGAGGAGACGGAGGTTGAGCCTCGTGCCGAAGGCAAGGAGGCCGTGATCATTTTGGGCTCGGGGCCAAACCGCATCGGCCAGGGCATCGAGTTTGACTACTCCTGCGTGCACGCGAGCCTGGCGCTCAAAGACACCTACGAGACGATCATGGTCAACTGCAACCCAGAGACCGTCTCAACCGACTACGACACCTCTGACCGTCTCTACTTTGAGCCGCTCACACTCGAAGACGTGCTCGAAATCGTGCATGCCGAGCAGCACGCCGGTCCCGTGGCAGGTGTGATCTGCCAATTGGGTGGGCAGACTCCACTGGGCTTGGCCCAGGGCCTTGAAGATGCCGGAGTCCCCATCGTCGGGACGACACCTGAGGCGATCCATCTTGCCGAGGAGCGCGGTGCCTTCGGGCGCGTGCTGCACGAGGCCGGGCTGGTTGCGCCCAAGCACGGCATGGCTGTGAGCTTTGAGGAGGCTCGCGAGATCGCCGCGACCGTGGGCTACCCGGTGCTGGTGCGCCCCTCCTACGTTCTGGGCGGGCGCGGCATGCAAATTGTGTACGACGACGCTTCGTTGAAGTCCTATATCGATGCCGCCACCGAAGTCAGCCCCGACAGACCAGTGTTGGTCGACCGGTTCATCGACGATGCCGTCGAAATCGACGTTGATGCCCTCTTTGATGGCGAAGACCTGTTCTTGGGTGGCGTCATGGAGCACATCGAAGAAGCAGGCATCCACTCGGGCGACTCATCGTGCGCCTTGCCGCCGATCACGCTTGGCCGTGAGGAAATTTCGCGCATCCGCGAGGCGACCTACGCCATCGCCAAGGGGGTGGGCGTCAAAGGTCTGCTCAACGTGCAGTACGCGATGGCCTCAGATGTCCTCTATGTGCTTGAGGCCAACCCGCGAGCCAGTCGCACAGTGCCGTTCGTGTCTAAGGCCACCGCAACTCCGCTGGCAAAGGCAGCCGCACGGGTGATGATGGGTGAGTCGATTGCACACCTGCGCACCGAGGGCGTCTTGCCGGCCGTGGGCGATGGGGGAGACCTGCCAGGTCACGCACCCATCGCGGTCAAAGAGGCCGTGATGCCGTTCAACCGCTTCAAGACTGCAGATGGCAAGACCGTCGACACCGTGCTCGGCCCAGAGATGCGCTCAACGGGCGAAGTGATGGGCTTTGACGCGGTCTTTGGCACCTCGTTTGCCAAGTCGCAAACAGCCGCCTACGGCTCACTGCCCCTCACGGGCAAGGTGTTCGTGTCGATGGCCAACCGCGACAAACGCATGATGATCTTCCCAGTGAAGCGATTGGCTGCCCTGGGTTATGAGATCTTGGCGACCAAGGGCACCGCAGAGGTGCTGCGTCGCAACGGTGTCGAGGCGACCGTCGTACGCAAACACTCAGAGGGTGTCAGCGCTGATGGCGAAGAGACCATCGTTGGCCGGATCAAGGCTGGCGAGGTCGCGCTGATTGTGAACACTCCTCACGGCACGTCTGCTGGTGGATCACCACGCTTGGACGGTTACGAGATCCGCACCGCGGCCATCTTGACCAACATCCCGTGCATCACCACTGTGCAGGGTCTTGGGGCTGCAGTGCAGGGCATCGAAGCGATGCTTGATCACAACATCGGTGTGCGTTCCCTCCAAGATTGGGCGATCTTGGCCGAAGCAGATCGCCAGGCCGAAGCGGCTCAGGCTCTGTGAGCGCCTACGACGCACTGTTTGAGCGGGTCTTTACTCGCATCGACCCCGAAGATGCCCACCACCTCGGGTTTCGAGGGATTCGCATGGGGGGTCGTGTGCTGGGGCGCCTCAACAAGGTGTCAGCCCGCCCTGTGCACGCGATGGGCTTGGAGTTTCCGCATGTGCTCGGCTTGGCGGCAGGCTTTGACAAGAACGCTGAGGGCATCGCCGCGCTAGCTGGACTCGGCTTTGGTTTCATCGAAATCGGCACGGTGACGGCCTTGCCGCAGCCGGGCAATCCCAAACCGCGCCTGGCCAGGTTGGTTAAAGATCGGGCCATCGTGAACCGGATGGGCTTTAACAACGACGGCGCCGAAGTCGTCGCTGCGCGACTGGCGCGCCGGGATTCATCGACCGTGCCGCTGGGGGTCAACATCGGCAAGTCAAAAGTGGTGCCAGATGATGATCAAGCCGCCGTCATTGCTGACTACCAATTCAGTGCCCGCACGCTGGCTCGGTTCGCCGACTATCTCGTGGTGAATGTGAGTTCGCCCAACACTCCAGGACTGCGCAACCTCCAGGCTGTCGACAAGTTGGCGCCGATCTTGGCTGCTGTGCGCGCAGCAGCAGATGAGTCGAACCCAGGAGTGCCCTTGCTCGTCAAGATCGCTCCAGACCTGGCTGATGAGGATGTGTGCGCTGTGGGCGATCTCGCTTTGGCGCAAGGGCTTAGCGGCATCATCGCCACGAACACGACCATCGGCCGCGAGGGCTTGGTCAGCACTACTGATGAAGTGTTGGCAGCCGGAGGTGGTGGCCTTTCCGGAGCGCCTGTGCGTGAGCGCGCAAACGAGGTCATGTCGCTGCTGCGCACTCAGGTCGGTCCTGAGATGACCTTGATTGGGGTGGGGGGCATCACCACCGTCGAGGACGCACGCGAGCGGCTCGCAGCAGGTGCCACGTTGCTGCAGGCCTACACCGCATTCATTTACGGCGGCCCCTTGTGGCCAGCTCGGCTCAACCGCGCGTTGGCGCAGGAGGCTTAAGTGAACACTTTCGGCGAACGCCTTTACGCAGCCATGCAAGATCGAGGGCCGTTTTGCGCCGGCATCGATCCGCACTCAGGGTTGCTGCACGACTGGGGGCTCGACGATGACCTGGCTGGCATGGAGAGATTCGCCTTGGAGGCGACTCAAGCACTGGCGCCAGTCGTCGCCGCAATCAAACCCCAAAGCGCCTTCTTTGAGCGTTTTGGCTCGCGAGGAATCGCCGTGCTCGAGCGCGTCATTGCCATCGGTCGCGAAAGCGGTGCGCAGGTGATTCTTGATGTGAAGCGAGGTGATATCGGCAGCACCTCTCAGGCGTACGCCGATGCCTACTTCGACCCGGCCAGCCCCTTGGCCTGTGATGCCATCACTGCGAGCCCCTACCTAGGGTTCGGCTCGTTGATGCCCATGATCGACACGGCTACTCAGTTTGGCGGCGGAGTGTTCGTGTTAGCCCTGACTTCCAACAAAGAAGCACCTGAGGTTCAGCACGCGAAAGCGGGGGAGTTGACGGTGGCTGGAGTCATGCTCGATCACCTCAAGACCCTCAACCATGGTGCGCAGCCCATGGGAAGTTTCGGCGCGGTTGTCGGCGCGACGATCGGCGACACCACTGAGGATTTGGCCATCAACGGCCCCATGCTTGTGCCTGGCATCGGAGCCCAAGGTGGCTCGGCAGACGACGTACGCCGCATCTTTGGCGCCAGCACTCGCTTTGTCTTGCCCTCCAGTTCACGAGAGGTGCTCGGGGCCGGGCCATCCCCCTCAGCACTGGCCGGGGCAGCACAGCGCAGCGCAGAATCCTTCGCCCGTTTGCTTAGCTAACCCCTTCGTTGCCGGTCATGGTGACCTTGGCTAGGGTCAAGACACAACGCACCCTAGGTCCAGGAGAGGTTGACTATCCGTGGCACTACCTCAGCTCACCGCACAACAGCGACAGGCCGCCTCTGCCAAGGCAACTGCCTCTCGCCGCGAACGTGCCGAGGTCAAAGATCAGCTCAAACAGTCCAGCCTTTCTGTTGCTGAGGTGCTCGCCTTGGGCGATCGCAACGAGGTGATCGGGGCCATGCGCGTCTTTGATCTGCTCCAGTCGATGCCAGGGGTCGGCAAGGTGCGCGCAACTCAACTGATGGACCGACTCAACATCTCCACCTCGCGGCGGGTGCGTGGTCTCGGCGCCAAGCAACGCGCGGCGCTGCTGGCGGAGTTCAGCGACTGTGCCTAACAGACTCACCGTTCTCGCTGGGCCAACTGCCGTCGGCAAGGGCACCGTGGTGGCGTGGATTCGCGAGCATCATCCCGAGGTGTGGATCTCGGTTTCAGCGACCACACGACCCATCAGACCCGGTGAGATCGACGGAGTGCACTATCACTTCGTCACTGACGCTCAGTTCGACGAGATGATCGAAGAGGGAGCCTTGCTGGAGTGGGCCGTCGTACACAAAGCCGCTAGGTACGGCACGCCGAAGGCACCAGTGGAGCAGGCTTTGGAGATGGCGCGGCCAGCGCTGCTTGAGATCGATCTGCAGGGCGCTCGTCAGGTCCGCGAGTCGATGCCGGGGGCGAGATTCGTGTTCTTGGCGCCCCCAAGTTGGGACGAACTCGTCAACCGTTTGGTCGGTCGAGGCACTGAGAGTGCCGATGAAAGGGAGCGCCGACTCGAAACTGCCCGGGGCGAACTCGCCGCCGAATCTGAATTCGACCACGTGATTGTGAACCGTGAAGTTCAGGCTGCGGGTGTTGAGTTGGTATCCTTAATGAACTCGTGAGCTCATTTCGGTGCTCGCCTGCGCATTACTGACCCACCCATTGACCTAACCCACTGATTCTGTGAGGCAAAACCACGTGCCTGGACCTGTTGCTGAGGGCATCACCAACCCTCCGATTGACGAACTGTTGACCAAGACCGACTCGAAGTACCGTCTGGTGCTTTTCGGCGCCAAGCGCGCCCGGCAGATCAACGCCTACTACTCACAATTGGGCGAGGGTCTATTGGAGTACGTCGGCCCCCTGGTTGACACCCACGTTCAAGAGAAGCCTCTTTCGATTGCTCTGCGTGAGATCAACGCCGACCTGCTGGTCTGCGAAGACCTTCCCGAGGTGCCCGAAGACGGTGTTGCCACCGCATCGGCAGCCTCGTTTGATGCAGAGGCCGTCTTCTCCGAGTGAGCCAAACTTCGCAATCCCGTCCCCACGCCAAGGTAGTTCTTGGCGTGAGTGGCGGGATTGCTGCATATAAGGCCTGCGAGCTTCTCCGGCAGCTGACCGAGTCCGGTCATGACGTCACCGTTGTCCCCACCGCCGCGGCGCTGCAGTTTGTTGGCGCCCCAACCTGGGCAGCGCTTTCTGGCAAACCGGTGTCCACCCAAGTGTGGGATCGAGTGCACGAGGTGCCTCACGTGCGCATCGGTCAGAGCGCCGACATCGTGGTCATCGCTCCGGCCACTGCTGATCTGCTGGCCAAGGCCGCTCACGGACTGGCCGATGACTTACTCACCAACACGTTGCTGACCGCGCGTTGTCCGGTCGTGTTCGCCCCGGCCATGCACACCGAGATGTGGGAGCACCCTGCGACGCAGGCCAATGTCGAAACGCTGCGAAGTCGTGGCGCCCACGTGATTGAGCCAGCCGAAGGGCGCTTGACCGGTGCCGACACCGGCAAGGGCAGATTGCCTGATCCAGCCGACATCTTTGCGTTCGTGATGCATCAGTTGAACGGTGCGGAGCGAAGCCTTGACCTCAGCGGACGTCGAGTCGTCATCAGTGCCGGTGGCACCCGCGAATACCTAGATCCAGTGCGGTTCCTGGGCAACCGGAGTTCGGGTTTGCAGGGCTACGCGCTGGCTAGCACCGCGGCTGCCAGGGGAGCCGCAGTGACCTTGATTGCTGCCAACGTGTCGCTGCCTGATCCTGATGGTGTCGCGGTCACTCACGTTGAGACCACGGCCCAACTGCAGGAGGCCGTTGTTGCTGCCAGTCGTGATGCCGACGCCGTGGTGATGGCGGCGGCTCCGGCAGATTTCCGGCCCGATCACGTGTCGAGTGCCAAGATCAAGAAAGACGACGCGGGCTCTGTGCCCCACATTTCGCTGGTCCAAAATCCTGACATTCTTGCCGGGCTCGTTCGCGATCGCATCCCCGGCCAAATCATTGTGGGCTTTGCCGCTGAAACTGGCGACGAGACCGGGGGAGTGCTCGATCACGCCAAGGCCAAGTTGGCCAGGAAGGGCTGCGATCTGCTGGTCGTTAACGACGTTTCAGGTGGCAAGGTCTTCGGCGAGAGCGAGAATCAAGCCGTGATCTTGAGCACTGATGGCGCGCAGGTCTCGGTACCGCGCGCCTCGAAGGCTGCGATCTCTGATGCCATCTGGGATCACGTGGTGCCCAGACTGCGGCCCATCGACTGAGCCAGTCGCACGACCACGTTAGAATCTTGAAGTTGCGTTCTGGACATTTCCCCCAGAACTAGTCTGCGGAGCCCCGCACCCCGTTTAGTAGGAGCAAGACGTGGCTGGACGCCTGTTCACTTCGGAATCAGTGACCGAGGGACACCCCGACAAGATCGCAGACCAGATCAGCGACACTGTGCTGGACGCACTGCTCGCAGATGACCCCAAGAGCCGAGTTGCTGTCGAGACTCTCTTGACTACCGGGCTCGTCGTGGTGGCCGGTGAAGTGACCACTCAGACTTATGCCCCGATCGCCCAGTTGGTGCGCGATCGCATCATCGAGATCGGCTACGACTCCTCAGTCAAAGGCTTTGATGGCAACTCCTGTGGTGTGCAGGTCGCGATCGGCTCCCAGTCTCCTGACATTGCTCAAGGTGTCGACCACGGCATCGAGCAGCGCGCCGAGGGATCAGGTGACGAACTCGACGCCCAAGGCGCTGGTGACCAGGGGCTGATGTTTGGTTACGCCTGTGATGACACCCCCGAGTTGATGCCGCTGCCTATCACCATTGCGCACCGGTTGGCTGAACGTTTGACCGAAGTGCGCAAGAACGGCACGTTGAGCTATCTGCGTCCCGATGGCAAGACCCAGGTCACCATTGAGTACGACGAAGATGACCGTCCCCTGCGCATCGACACCGTCGTACTCTCCACTCAGCATGAGGAAGGCGTCGACCTCGAGGGCACGCTTGCTCCCGACATCAAGAAGCACGTCATCGATCCGATTCTGGCGACGTTCTCGATCCCGTCTGAGGGCTACCGACTGCTAGTGAACCCGACCGGCAACTTCGTCGTGGGTGGCCCCATGGGCGATGCCGGTTTGACGGGTCGCAAGATCATCGTCGACACCTACGGCGGCATGGCTCGCCACGGTGGCGGCGCCTTCTCGGGCAAAGATCCCTCCAAGGTGGACCGCTCGGCTGCCTACGCGACTCGTTGGGTCGCCAAGAACGTCGTGGCTTCTGGCTTGGCCAAGCGAGCCGAAGTTCAAGTTGCCTATGCCATTGGCAAGGCACACCCCGTGGGTGTGTTCGTGGAGACCTTCGGCACCGGCGTCGTGGCTGATGAAGTCATCCAAAAGGCTGTCTTGGAGGTCTTCGACCTGCGTCCGGCCGCGATCATTCGTGACCTCGACTTGCTGCGCCCGATCTACGCCAAGACCGCGGCGTATGGCCACTTTGGCCGCGAACTTCCTGAGTTCACCTGGGAGCGCACCGACCGCGCCGAGGCACTCAAGGCTGCAGCCGGCATCTAACTGCCCACTTCACCATCGCTCTCGAAGGTGGGGGCGCTTGATGGTTGGATCACTCCATGACCAGTGAGCCCGACCAGCAGGCACTTGACCTGCCAGGTTTGGCTCGACAGGCGGCCCGACTGGCGCCTAAGCCCACCCAAAAGCCTCCGGTGCGTGCTGCAGAGACCGATCCGGTGGTCAGTGTGCTCGTCGATGTGCCATTGGCTCACCTAGATCGGCCATTCGACTACCTAGTGCCGCACACCCTCGACTCTCTAGCTGTACCCGGCGCCCGAGTCAAAGTGCGCTTTGCAGGCCAAGACGTCGATGGGTATGTGGTTGCACGCAAGGCCACCAGCGACCACGGTGGCAAACTACAACCGCTGCGTCGTGTGGTGAGTGCAGAGCCAGTGCTGACCCTAGAGATTGCGGCGCTTACTGACGAGATCTCCAAACGCTGGGCTGGCACTCGCTCTGACGTGCTGCGCCTGGCCATCCCTCCCCGACACGCCACGACCGAGCGGGCCGACTCACCCAGCCCGCCGATCGGCACGATCAGTGCTCCGTCACGGGCCGGGTGGCGCCATTACGACGAGGGTGAGGCCTTTCTCGACGCGATCCCTGGTGGTGCCCGGGCGGTTTGGTCGGCTCGACCCGGCGAAGACTGGGCCGCTCGGCTCAGTGAGGCAGTGGCAAATGCGTTGATTGCTGGGCTCGGGTCGGTTGTATGTGTGCCTGATCGACGTGACTTGGAGCGCCTCGATGCGGCGATGACGCGCGTGTTGGGGGCCGGCCATCACGTCGTACTCCATGCGGAGTCGGGTCCAGCGCAACGTTATGCGGCATTCCTCAGCCTCTCTCGCGGAGCCGTGAAAGTAGCCATCGGCACCCGGGCAGCCGCGTTCGCCCCGGTGCATGACCTCGGATTGGTTGCGATCTGGGACGACGGTGATGATTTGTACGCCGAGCCTCGCGCGCCCTATTGCCACACCCGTGAGGTCTTGCTGTTACGCGCCCGCGCCACCCAATGCGCCGCCATCGTCGGTGGGTTTAGTCGCAGCGTTGAGGCGCACTATCTCCTGCGCACGGGCTGGGCTAAATCAGTGGAGGCCAACCGAGAGCAATTGCGCACTCTGGTCCGGGTTCGGGTTACTGGGGCCGACGAGGGCGCGCTCGATCGTGACCCCCAAGCGCGCTTTGCTCGATTGCCCAGCCAGGCCCACCAACTCATCGCCGAGGCCTCCGCACGCGGCCCGGTGCTCGTGCACACGCCGAGGGCGGGCTATGCCTTGCGATTGGCCTGTGACCGATGCCGCACTCGGGCCGAGTGCGCTCACTGCCATGGCCCGCTGAGGGTGCCCAGGGCCACGGCGCCGCCCGAATGTGCGTGGTGTGGCACCGTCGTTTCGGCCTGGCGCTGTGAGGAGTGTGGCGGGCGTGGCCTGCGCGCACCTGTGGTGGGGGAGCGGCGCACGGCTGAGGAGTTCGGCAGGTCCTTCCCGGGGGTCGCGGTGCGCACGTCGTCGGCCGGGCACATCATCGATCGGGTTGGCTCCTCCCCAGGCATCGTGGTGGCAACCCCGGGGGCCGAGCCGCCAGCGACGGGTGGATATGCGGCAGTCGTGCTGCTTGATACGTGGCTCTCTCTGGGTCGCGATGACGTGCGCTCGGAGGAAGAAGCGCTGCGCCGCTGGTGCAACGCGGCGGCCTTGGTCGCGCCAGGAGCCGAGGTCTTGGCTGTCGGCGACGCGAGCGAACCCACCATCCAAGCCTTGGTTCGCTGGGACCCTGCCGGTTTTGCAGAAAGACTGATCGCCGAGAGGCAGTCTGCGCACCTTCCGCCAGCTTCCAGGATGGCCACCATCTCTGGTGCCGTCGAGGATCTCGCAGCAGTGCAACTCGACTTACCACCGGGTGGGGAAGCGCTGGGCCCAGTGCTCATCGATGAGGCTCAGTCGAGGCTGGTGCTTCGTGTCCCACGAGCCCAAGGTGCGCAACTGTCTAGCGCCCTTCGAGACCTGCAAGCCAACAGATCTGCACGCAAATTGCCCCATCTGCGGGTGCAAGTCGATCCCCTGGTGCTCACCTAGAATCAGGGCAGCCCAGCTAGGAGATGTCGTGCCCGTACAACCCATCCGGATCTTTGGTGACCCGGTGTTACGCACCCGTGCTGATGAAGTGACCACCTTTGACAAGGAGTTACGCACGCTGGTCGCTGACCTGACCGACACGATGCTCGATGCGCCTGGCGCGGGCTTGGCCGCACCTCAAATTGGTGTCGGTCTTCGGGTCTTCACCTGGAATGTTGATGGCGAAGTTGGCCACCTGATTAACCCCACTCTCGACCTCAGTGATGAGGAGCAAGACGGGCCTGAAGGCTGCCTGTCGCTTCCGGGCCTTTCGCTAGACACCAAGCGGGCCTTTGGCGTGGTGGCCAAGGGCACCAACATGCACGGCGAGCCCGTCACGATCGAAGGCACCGAACTATTGGCTCGTGCGATTCAACACGAAACCGATCACCTGGACGGGATCTTGTTTATCGATCGCCTCGACCGCGAAGCACGCCGAGCGGCGATGAGATTGATTCGCGCATCTGAATGGTTCGGCGAGCCCGCTCCTGTGGTGAGGTTTAGCCCTCATGCCACCAACGGGTTGGGGTTCTAATGCGGGTGGTCTTTGCGGGCACTCCAGAGGTTGCGCTGCCTTCATTGGAAGCACTTCTTGCAAGTGATCATGAAGTGGTTGCGGTGGTCACCCGACCAAATGCACCAGGTCGACGTGGTCGCCAGCTGATCCCGTCTCCGGTCGCTGCCAGGGCCCTGGAGTTAGGGCTAGAAGTCCTGCGTCCTGGGCACCCTCGAGAAGCCGACTTCCAACAACGGTTGCGCGAACTTGCCCCTGATATTTGCGCTGTTGTTGCCTATGGCGCTTTGGTGCCCGAGGTCGCGCTGAGCATCCCTAGGCATGGCTGGGTCAATCTGCACTTCTCGCTCTTGCCAGCCTGGCGAGGTGCCGCCCCGGTGCAGCGCGCGATCATGGCAGGCGACCCGGTGACCGGAGCGACCACCTTCTCACTCGTTGCGGGCCTCGATGCCGGGCCGACGTACCTGCGCCTGGAGCGGCCAATCCAACCCACCGACACCTCGGGGGCACTGTTGGGTGCGTTGGCCGATGAAGGGGCCCAGTTGCTCGTGCGGACCCTCGACGGCATCGCGGACGGTTCAGTGCAGGCAACCGACCAGCCCGATGTTGGCATCACGTTGGCACCCAAGATCACAGTCGATGACGCTCGCATTGACTGGACGCAGAGCGCTGAGGTCCTTGACCGCCAGATCCGTGGGTGCACGCCTGCGCCCGGCGCGTGGTGTGAGTTTCGAGGCGAGCGGTTCAAAGTGGGGCCAGCCACCATCACCCAAGACAGACTCGCCACCGGTGAGTTGGTGACGACGAAGAACTCGGTGCTTGTCGGCACCGCCACCACCGCCCTCGCGCTAGGGCAGGTCAAAGCTTTTGGCAAGAAGGAAATGGCGGCCCCCGATTGGGCCAGGGGCATTCGCATCGAGCCAGGGGAGCGGCTCAGTTGAGCGCACCTGACCAAGCCCGTGTGGTGGCATTCGAGGTGCTGCGGGCCGTTGATGAATCCGATGCCTATGCGAACTTGGCCCTCAAACAAGCTCTTGCCAGGCATCGAGTGACTGGGCGAGACGCAGCATTTGCCACCGAACTTGTCTCCGGAACCCTGCGATTGCGGGGTAGCTATGACCCGATCATCGACTCGTTGGTCAGTAGGGCACTCGAGCCCGCGGTGCGTGATGTGCTGCGGCTGGGTGCGCACCAACTGCTGTCCACGAGGGTGCCGGTGCACGCCGCGATTTCGACCAGCGTCGAACTGTGTCGTCGCCACGTCGGGCACCGCACCACTGGATTAGTCAATGCGGTGTTGCGCAAGGTTGCGGCACACACACTCGAGCAGTGGCTGGTCCGGCTGGCTCCCGACCCCAGCGTCGACGAGACCGGTCACTTGGCGATGGCCTATTCGCATCCAGAGTGGATCATCTCCGCCTTGGCCCAGGCACTAGATCGACCTGCGGAACTCGATGAGCTCTTGGCAGCCGACAATGCGCGTCCGCTGGTCACGTTGGTGGCCCGACCCGGCTTGTGCACAGTGGAGGAACTGCAGGGCACGCAGACGGTGAGTCCGATTGGTGTGGACCTGGCAAGTGGAGACCCCGGACAAATCGAGGCTGTGCGCCAGGGGCGAGCCGGAGTGCAGGATGCTGGCTCACAATTGGTCGCGCTCGCCATGGCCGATGTGCCCATCGAAGGTCCCGATGCGCGATGGCTTGATCTATGCGCTGGCCCTGGTGGCAAGGCCGCTCTCCTAGCCGCGCTGGCCGATCAACGCGGTGCACACCTCGTGGCCAACGAAGTCGCTCCACATCGAGCCGACCTAGTGCGCCATGCGCTGAGAGGTACGTCGGCCGAGGTGGTCTGCAGTGATGGCACTGATCCTGCCTTCGACGTAGCCAGTTTTGACCGGGTGCTGGTTGATGCGCCCTGCAGTGGGTTAGGTGCATTGCGGCGGCGACCAGAGGCGAGGTGGCGTCGTACTCCCGATGACTTGGCCCCACTCATCTCATTGCAACGTCGGCTCCTGAGTTCGGCGCTGAGCCTGGTCCGCCCGGGTGGGGTGGTGCTTTATGCGACCTGCTCGCCGGTGGTCGCTGAGACGACAGAGGTGATCAGTGAGGTGCTCGGCGAGCAGGTGCAGTTGGTGCCACTGAGCGGACCCGATGACTCCCAGAGCGCTCATCTTGGGGGCGCGGTGCAGTTGTGGCCCCATCGACACCGCACCGACGCGATGTTCTACGTAGCCCTGCAACGCTCTTAGGATGAGGCCACCATGGGCATCTTGATCACTCCGAGCATCCTCAATGCCGACTTTGCCAACCTTGCGGCTGAGATCCAACGCATCCCCAGCGCCGACATGGTGCACCTGGATGTGATGGATAACCACTTCGTGCCGAACCTGACCTTCGGGCCGACCATGATCGAGGCAATCAGCAAGATCACTGACCAGCCTCTCGATGCTCACCTGATGATTACTGATGCTGATCTGCATGCGCCGACTTACGTTGAAGCAGGTTGTGCCAGTGTCACCTTTCACGCCGAAGCCGCCATTGCTCCAATTCGCTTGGCCCGTGAGATCAAGGCGAAGGGGGCTCGGGCGTGCATGGGTTTGCGTCCGGCGACACCGGTGGAGCCCTATGAGGAGATCCTGCGCGAACTCGACATGTTGTTGATCATGAGCGTCGAGCCTGGGTTCGGCGGTCAGTCCTTCTTGGAACTGGCGTTGCCCAAATTACGCACCGCGCGCGCGTTGGCAGACAAGCACGGGCTGGAATTGATGCTGCAAGTCGATGGCGGGGTGTCGCCAGCGACGATCGAGCGCTGTGCAGAGGCAGGCGCCGACGTGTTTGTCGCGGGCAGCGCGGTCTTCTCGGCTGCCGATCCAGACGTGATGGTCACCCATTTGCGTGATCTAGCTGTGGCAGCCGCGAGCTAACTCACACCGCAGCGCGGGAGCGTCTGTGCGGATGCTGTGGCACCCTTATCCGCGACGAGTAACAAACTCGCGTGCTCTGGGGGCGGTGAAATTCCGCACCGGCGGTTAAAGTCCGCGACCCGGTCACAGCCAGTGACCGGTTGAGTAGGTGAAATTCCTGCACCGACGGTCAAAGTCCGGATGGGAAGCGCACGCAGGATCTCGCCCACGACGCTTGGTCGTTTGGGGAGAGCCGTCACGTCCCCCGGAGTGCGCCCAACGAGGCAAGGACCTGGGATGAATGTCATCACTGACCTAGGCCTTCATTGGCGCACTCCAACCCCTATTTCACCCCAAAACTCGGCGCGCACATGTGGGGCCGAGGGACGACATGGAAAGGCATGAATGATGGGTCTGCTTGATTGGCTGTTGCACGGAGTGATCCCAGTTGGGGATGGCGGTTTGCGAGTGCCAGAGGTAGTCGGAAACGTGTTTGGCCTGGCCAGCGCAATCTTGGGCATGCGCCGCTTGGTGTGGGCGTGGCCGGTCGGTCTGATCGGTAACGCCTTGCTGTTCACAGTGTTTGCCAGTGGAGAACTCTCTGGAGTTGCGACTGAGCCGTTGTGGGGCCAAGCGGGCCGCCAGGTCTTCTTTGCTGGGCTGGCTCTCTATGGCTGGTGGAAGTGGTCGAAGTCGCGTAACGAAGGCGGAGCCGCAGACGGCGGCGCGATCACTCCTCGTTGGGCAACCTCTCGCGAGCGCGTTCAACTGCTGGTCATGGCCGTGGTGGGCTACGGGCTTGCCTACTGGATCGTCACGCAGTTGGGCTCATGGGGTCCGCTGACCGAATCGTGGATCCTGATCGGCTCGATCTTGGCGACGTACGGCATGGCACGTGGCTGGGTGGAGTTCTGGCTGATCTGGATCTTGGTGGACATCGTGGGTGTTTGGAGCCTCTACAACGCTGGCTACTACCCGACGATGGCGATGTACCTGTTCTATGCAGGCTTTGTGATCTGGGGCTTCGTGGTGTGGCTGCGAGTCGCCAGAGAGAGCAATCAGGCTGCTGCCTGAGTAGTGATGCCCCATTTGGCCTCGGCTGGGTGGGGCATCACTCATTGTGAGGCGGCCCAGCACGTGAACCCGGCGAGGCGTGAGGGTCCGCCACAGGTAGCCTTGCCCGCGTGAAGACGTTCGAGGAACTGTGGGCTGAACTCTCTGAGAAGGCTCTCACCCGCCCGGCAGGTTCCAAGACTGTCGCCGAACTCGACGCTGGGGTGCACTTCATCGGCAAGAAACTCGTCGAAGAGGCCGCCGAGTCGTGGATGGCCGCCGAGCATGAAGGCCATGAGCGGGCCGCCGAAGAGATCAGTCAACTGCTCTATCACGCGCAGGTGCTGATGTTGGCGGCCGGAATCTCCCTCGATGACGTCTATACACACCTCTAGGAACCTTTCATGAGCAACTCCACGCTTGAAACGCGACCGCTTCGCATCGCGTTGCCCAATAAGGGTGCGCTGTCTCAATCGGCCACTGACATGTTGCGTGAGGCTGGCTATCGGCAGCGCAATGACGCCAAAGAACTCACGCTGACTGACCCGGAGAACGGCGTCGAATTCTTCTATCTTCGCCCGCGCGACATCGCGCTGTACGTCGGCGAGGGCCAACTCGATGTGGGTATCACTGGCCGCGATCTGCTCTTGGATTCTGGTGCCAAGGCTGATGAGGTTTTGGCCTTGGGATTTGGTCGATCGCGGTTCCGGTTCGCGGCCCCACCCGGCACCTGCGACTCAGTTGAGGACCTCGAGGGCCGCCGCATTGCCACCTCCTACGCCGGAGTGGTGAGCAACTACCTCAAGGCCAAGGGGGTGCAAGCCAGCGTCACTCGACTCGATGGCGCGGTGGAGACCTCGGTGCAACTCGGGGTTGCCGATGTGATCGCCGATGTGGTCGAAACCGGGAGCACCCTGCGCCAAGCCGGACTCGCGGTGTTCGGTGAGGTGATCTTGGAGTCTGAAGCGGTGCTGATCACCCGCGCCGATGCCCCCGATCCGGAAGGCTTCGAAGTTTTCAAGCGGCGGCTCGATGGCGTCTTGGTCGCACGGGGTTACCTGATGATGGACTACGACATCCCGACTTCTGCTGTGGAGGCCGCCATCGCGCTCACTCCAGGCATTGAGTCTCCGACGGTGTCGCCGTTGCATCGGGCAGAGTGGGTTGCCGTGCGATCCATGGTTCCCCGTGCGGGCGCACAGCGTCTGATGGATGATCTTTACGACCTAGGGGCTCGGGGCATTTTGCTCACCGATATCCATGCCTGCCGCCTCTAATGAGCGGACCTGGCGCCCTGTCGGTGCCAGGATCGCCGGACTGATCGCCATCCTCACCTTGGTGGTGATGTGCTCGGTCGTGTGGATCTCCTGGGGTCCACGCATCCGGGGCTACTTCGATTACGGCCAGCGAGCCACGATCGTGGCGATGTTCGTTGGATTGTTCGTGGCGTGGTGGGCGATGGCCCGTTCCCGATTGAGCGTGAGTGACTCTGCGGTCACGGTCGTCAACGGCTATCGCACCCGCACCTTCGAGTGGGCCCAGATTGTGAACTTCTCTTTGCGCGAGGGCGCTCCATGGGCTGAATTGGATTTGGCCGATGGCACCACGCTCTCGGTGTTCGGGGTGCAAGGCTCCGATGGGTCAACTGCCCGACGTGCGGTGCGTGAGTTTCGCGAACTCCTCGCCGCACACATGCCGCCAGATCACTAGATTGCGGCGATGCCCCAGGTCAACGTGTGGGTGGCGCCGGGGGCGAGGTGGATCAGATCGACCTTCGAATTGAAAGCGTCCGGTGGCGCCGTCATCGGCTCGGCAGCCAAGGCATGGCGTGCCATCGCAGGGTTGTCGTCGGCTGTGTAGAACTGCACCCACTTGATGGCCTCATCACCCCATAGCCTCACCCCTTGACCTGCTGAGTTCGTCAGGATGAGGGCAAGTGGGCCTTGTGTGGCAAAGGCTGTGTCTAGGGCAATCCCACTCAGTGTCTTGCCCGCTGCGAAGTCCAATGATGTGCCGGCAACGGCGGTAGTACGTGTGGGCAGCAGACGATCGGGATCGACTTCGACGAAGGCGCTGGTGCTCACCACCAAAGTGTTGTCATCGATCGTTTCTGAACCAGTGGTCAGGTAGGGATGAGCACCATAGGCGTACGGCGCGGGCGAGTCGCTGAGGTTCGTTGCCTCAACAGCCACGTTGAGTCCTGAGGCATCCACTGTGTAGCGGATCTGGAGCGAGAGTGCCCACGGGTAGCCCGGTTGCGCCATGAGTTGGTAGCCCATGGCCACGGTGTCGGCAGTGTGCTGCGTGGCGTTCCAGCAAGCCCAGCGGGTCAGCCCGTGGCTCGAGTTGGCCCGTGCTGGTTCAGAGAGGGGGAGTTGGTGGGATCTGTCGGCGTACTCATATTTGCCGTCGCGGATCCGATTGGGCCACGGGATCAGATGCTGTCCCCGCCCAGCCGAGGCCATCGCCCCCTCGGGGAATCCGACGATCAGATCGCGGCCCTCACACTGCAACTCGCGCAAGGTTGCACCGGCCTGGGTGATGACTGCGCGATAGCCGTGCGACTCCAGGACGTATTCGTGCCCGCTTTGGCTCATGCCCGCAAATCTAGGTCACCGATTGGGCAACACCAGGTCGGCTCGCGAACGCGTGGCTTCGCGTTGATGGATTGCGTCCTCGCGCACAGACCAGGCGCGCCAGTGCTCACTGACGCCGACCCCGCCACGCACTTGACCCCGCTGCCACCGGGTCGCACGAGGGGCTTCGACCCACACCAGGGTCGAGGTCCAGTGAGCGAGGGTGCGCAGACCGCTGGCGCAACCCTCAACGATGACCAAGGGCCGGTGCGGGACAACCACTGAATGCGTGAGCCGATCCTGATACCAATCGAAATGGCGGTAGTGACCAGGCCATCCTGCGGCCATGGGCTGGAGCATGCGGGGGAGCAGTTGATGAACCGCAGACATGCCACCCCAGCCGGGATAGAGATCATCGAGGTGAACGACGAGGCTTGTGGCTGGGCGCAGCGAAGTGATCGCCTCAGCCAACGTGGATTTGCCCGAACCAGCGGGGCCATCGATCACAATCAGCCGAGAGTTACCCAGCCGCGCGGGAGTGGCTTCGGCATGGGCGATCACACGGCGTGCGTCGTACTCCACACTGCGCACGGGTGACCACCTTTCAAGCTCGCCGTCGCAGTCTGACACCATCGAGGTGTGCGTGACATCGACGGGCATACCCAGGGCTACGAAGACGATCATGGCGAGACACCCCTCGAGGTTGCCACTGCATTTGCTGCTTTTGCCGACGATCCCTCGGCAGCACCCGCCGTGCTGGCCGCGCTGGTGAGGTCGAGGTTGCTGGTCCCTGTTGTGGCTGTGCTCGGAGAGGTGGAGTACGACGAGCACGGGCTTGCTCGCGATAAGTCCTCGGAGATGGCAGCGGTGTTTATCCAGCGTGGCGATGGCGCTAAGGCGCTGTTGGCCTTCACCTCCACCGCATCGATGGCAGCCTGGGACCCCAGTGCCCGCCCGGTACCAGTCAGCTGCGCCCAGGCGTGCGAGTCTGCGGTTCACGAAGAGGCGGTCGCGGTGGTCGTTGACATCGCTGGTCCGCAACGGTTTGTCATCGACGGCGAGGACTTGACCGCCGCCGCGAGTGGGCACCGGCTCGTCGGGCTCGGTGATGGTCGCTGGGGATGGCTGACCTCAGCCGGCACCGATTAGGTGAACCTCCCTAGACCCAGGTATCGTTGCCCGCGACCGATTGTGCATCCTGTGCGCAATCCACAAGCGGAGACTTAGATCTCCCACCCGCATCGACTCCTAGTCGTCGGGTTGGGTCCGAAGAAGTCGTCAGACTTCCGGCTGATGCCGGCGCTCTGGTGACTATCTAAGGCTTCCGCTTGCGTGCGGAGGCCTTCTTTGGTTTTCGCTGGTCGACAGACGCTATCCAGGAGGACACATCAGCACCGAGTTGCGCATCAACGACCGGATTCGGGTTCCCGAAGTCCGTCTCGTTGGCCCCAACGGCGAAACAGTTGGCATCGTGCCAACTGACCAGGCCCTCAAGTTGGCTGTGGAGGCCGACCTCGACCTCGTTGAGATCGCTCCCCAAGGTCGACCACCGGTCTGCAAGCTCATGGACTATGGGAAGTTCAAGTACGAGAACGCCCAAAAGGCCCGTGAAGCTCGACGGAACCAGACCAACACGGTCATCAAGGAGATGAAGCTTCGTCCCAAGATTGACCAGCACGACTACGAAACCAAAAAGGGTCACGTGGTCCGGTTCCTTCGCCAAGGCGACAAGGTCAAGATCACGATCATGTTCCGCGGTCGTGAGCAGCACCGTCCCGAACTCGGGTTCCGGTTGCTGCAGCGCTTGGCCGAAGACGTCACCGAACTCGGCTTCGTGGAGTCCTCGCCCAAGCAAGATGGCCGCAACATGATCATGGTGCTGGGCCCAGTGAAGAAGAAGTCAGAAGCAAAGGCGGAGGTCAAGGCCGAAAAGGCTGAGAAGGCCGCCGTACGAGCCGCTGAGGAGGCCGAGGAGCACGCAGAGCGCGCTTCCGCCCAGGCAGCACGCTCAACCGCACCGAAGAAGAAGGAGCGTCGCCGCTCCGAAAACCTCGACCCAGACATCGATTTGTAAGAAAGGTAAAACCGATGCCGAAGAACAAGACCCACTCCGGTGCAAGCAAGCGCTTCCGAGTGACAGGGTCGGGCAAGATCCGTCGCCAAAAGACTGGTCTGCGCCACAACCTTGAGAAGAAGTCGTCCAAGATGACCCGCCGCATGTCGGGCACCACCGAAGTTGCTGCGGTTGACGTGCCGCGCGCCAAGAAGCTGCTCGGTCTGTGAGCTTGAGGATTTAGAAGGAGTATTTCGATGGCACGTGTAAAGCGGGCGGTAAACGCCCAAAAGAAGCGTCGGGTCGTTCTTGATCGCGCCAGCGGCTACCGCGGACAGCGTTCGCGGCTCTACCGCAAGGCAAAAGAGCAGGTCACCCACTCACTGGTCTACGCCTACGCAGACCGCCGCAAGAAGAAGGGCGACTTCCGCAAGCTGTGGATCCAGCGGATCAACGCCGCGGCCCGCGCCAACGGCATGACCTACAACCGGTTCATCCAGGGCCTGAAGGCTGCTGAGATCGAGGTCGACCGCAAGATCCTTGCCGACCTTGCTGTCAACGACGCCCCGGCATTCACGGTTCTCGTCGAGGCTGCTCGCGCAGCGTTGCCCGAGGACGTGAACGCTCCAGTCAGCGCCTGACCTCTGGTCTGACCTCTTACGTCGTGGCGAGCTTTCTGGCCCCCGCACTTTCCACCACGAGTGGCAAAGTCAAGGCGGCCCGAAAGCTCGCCCGTCGTAGTTTTCGAGCCGAACAACGTCTCTTTCTGGCCGAGGGCTGGAAGTCGTTAGAGGCTGCGCTCAACGTGCCAGGGTGCGTTGTTGAAGTCTTTGTCACCCAGGCGGCGCTCGAGCAGCACGAAGGGCTCCTGCACGGGTTGACAGTGCACCTGGTCGACGAACGAGCCATGGGTTCGCTGGCTGACTCGGTGACTCCTCAGGGCATCGTCGCGCTGTGTCGGTTTGTCGACCGCCCGTTGGCCTCCATCCTTGACCGACCTGGTGGGTGTGTTGTCGTGTGCGCCGACGTACGCGATCCCGGCAATGCCGGCACGATCATCCGCACTGCGGACGCCTTCGGAGTCGCTGGGGTCGTGTTGGCTGGCAACAGTGTCGATCCCTACAACCCCAAGACCGTGCGAGCCACGGTCGGAAGTCTGTGGCATGTGCCGATCGTGGTCGAACCTGATCCGGTGCGGGCGTTGAGTGAACTCCGAGCCGCTGGCTACCGGATCCTGGCCACCGACGGCAACGGTGAGGTTGAGATCCAAGAGGCAGGGTTGACCGACT
>CALMMO010000020.1 GCA_937868455.1 uncultured Marmoricola sp. | reverse complement strand
TTCATTTTGCCGTTCACCCGCCCGATCGCTCGTGGTTTGCTCGCTCGGGTCATCGGGCGCAAGTTGGGTGGCGCGGTCCCTGGATTCGATGCGTTTGGCCCCCGAAATAACAATCACCCCGGACCAGACGTGGTCCAGGGTGATGTCATTGACTAGGGATTAGCCTGCTTTAGCGGCCGCCCGTTTGCGCGGACGGTGCAGATGGGCTGGCCCAATCTCCCCGCCGCGGAGCATGCCGAGTCGCTCAGCCAGGATTTCTTCCAGTTCCTTCACCGAGCGGCGCTCAAGCAGCATGTCCCAGTGGGTTCGCACCGGCTTCTCGACCTTTTCGACGGGGACGATGCCACTGGTGCTCAGTGCAACGTCGCCGCAGCGGGTGCACTCCCATTCCGCAGGCACATCGGCCTCATCAGACATGGTGATCTCAAATTCGTGACCTTGTGGGCATCGGTAACCCACTTGCTGACGAGCAGCAAACTCGATGCCGCGCTCGTCTTCAAAGCTTTGTCCGCCCAGTCGTGCGCCGCGAAGTGTTCGCTCTGCCATGGGCACCTCCTTGGTGGCTTGTGTTGCCCAGTTGCTCATGGGACGCATCCACACACATTGTGTGACGCGATAACCATTGGTTTGTTTTTCAAATCCGCTCAGAGCAACCATCTGTTTCCAGATGCTGTGCTAACGCGTTTCAAACCTAGCAACGGCCTGGTGGCCCACATGATTCCCGCATGTGGGCTACCTCATCAGCTCTAGAGGGCTTAGACCACCGATGGAACGTTGTTTCCGGCTTCCTTAATGCCAGCGACCACATCAAGCTTGCGCAAGAAGTACGCCCCAATCACGAACATCACTGCGAGCGCGCCCACGGCAGGGCGGTAGTTGCCGATCAACTGGAACAGCACACCGAACATCAACATGCCGATCCATGAGGTGCCGCGCTCGACGGCGTTGTAGAGCGCGAAGTACTCACCCTCACGGCCGTGGGGGATGAACAAGCTGAAGAACGAGCGCGAGAGCGCTTGGGTGCCTCCGAGCACGATGCCAATGGCAACGGCCACGAGATAGAAGAGGGGAGCGTTGCCCTTGGGCACGAACATCGCCACGATCACGATGACGATCCAGATCAACACGCCAACGTAAATGACGCGGTAGGCACCCATCTTCTCTGCCAGACGCCCGAACAGCAGCGCACCACCGAACGCCACAAACTGGATCAGCAAGATCGTGATGATCATGACTGAGGCGGGGAAGCCAAGTTGCTCTTGTCCGTACTTCGACGCAGCGTAAATCACCGTCTGAATGCCGTCGTTGAAGAATAGATAGGCCAGCAGGAACGTCATGGTCTGCGGCAAACCACGGACCTCTTTGAGCGTGGCAAAGAGTTGACCGAAGCTGCGCTGGAGAAGGCCACCCTTCTCCTCCAAGACGTTGCGAGGTTCGTAGTTGCGCAGTCGAATCACCGGGATGATGGTGAACACGGCCCACCAGATCGCCGCCGAAGCCAACGAAGCGCGCACAGCAAGGCCCGTGTCGAATCCGAAGAGGTCTGGCTTTTGCACCATGACCAGGTTGATCACCAACAACAAGCCGCCACCAAGGTAGCCCCATGCCCAGCCTCGGCTAGAGACTCGGTCGCGCTCATC
>CALMMO010000019.1 GCA_937868455.1 uncultured Marmoricola sp. | reverse complement strand
CCCCGACGCCTGCGAACGCAACACCGAAATTGAGTACGAACGCAACCGTGAGCGCTACCAGTTCCTGCGCTGGGGTCAAGGCGCCTTCGATGACTTCAAGGTGGTGCCTCCTGGCACGGGCATCGTGCACCAGGTCAACATCGAGCACTTGGCACGAGTCGTGTTCACTCGACCCGGCGCCGATGGATCACTGGTGGCCTACCCCGACACGTGTGTTGGCACTGACTCGCACACCACGATGGTCAACGGCATCGGTGTTGTTGGCTGGGGAGTCGGCGGCATTGAGGCCGAGGCAGCAATGCTGGGCCAGCCCGTCAGCATGCTGATCCCTCGCGTTGTTGGCTTCAAGCTGACCGGATCGTTGCCCGAGGGCTCAACAGCAACCGACTTGGTGCTCACCATCACCGAAATGATGCGCAAGCACGGAGTCGTCGGAAAGTTCGTGGAGTTCTACGGAGCGGGTGTGTCAGCTCTGCCGCTAGCCAACCGCGCCACCATCGGCAACATGAGCCCGGAGTTCGGCTCCACCATTGCGGTCTTCCCGATCGACGAAGAGACGGTTCGCTACCTGCGCCTGACCGGTCGCACCGAGCAGCAGTTGGCTCTGGTTGAGGCCTACGCCAAGGAGCAGGGCCTGTGGCACGACCCCAACCACGAGCCGCGCTATTCAGAGAAGCTCGAACTCGACTTGGCCTCGGTCGTGCCATCGCTGGCAGGTCCCAAGCGTCCTCAAGACCGAGTCGAGCTTGCCAAGGCCGCTGCAGAGTTCGACAAGGCGCTGGCTGACTACACCGACGAGAAGTCCAAGAAGATCGCAGTCACCTTGGCAGATGGCACCTCGTTCGAACTGGGCCACGGAGCGGTCACCATCGCTTCGATCACCTCGTGCACCAACACCTCCAACCCGAGCGTGATGATTGGTGCTGCCCTCTTGGCGAAGAAGGCAGTGGAGAAGGGGCTGACTCGCAAGCCGTGGGTCAAGACCACACTTGCGCCAGGCAGCAAGGTCGTTCGCGACTACTACGACAAGGCTGGACTCACGCCCTACCTTGAGAAGCTTGACTTCGACGTCGTGGGTTACGGCTGCGTCACCTGCATCGGAAACTCTGGCCCGCTGATCCCCGAGGTTTCCGCGGCGATCAACGAGGCTGACCTGGCCGTCGTCTCGGTGCTCTCGGGCAACCGCAACTTCGAGGGCCGGATCAACCCCGACATCAAGATGAACTACCTGGCCAGCCCGCCGCTGGTGGTGGCCTATGCGTTGGCCGGGTCGATGACTGTCGACTTGTTCAACGACCCGCTGGGCCAAGACGGCGAGGGCAACGACGTCTACCTCAAAGACATTTGGCCCTCACCGGCTGAGGTTGAGGAGACCATTGCATCGGCGATCAACACCGAGATGTTTGCTGGGTCCTACAAAGACGTTTTTGCCGGTGACCAGCGGTGGCAATCGCTGCCGACACCGACAGGCGACACGTTCGAGTGGGATGAGTCCTCGACCTACGTCCGCAAGGCGCCGTACTTCGACCAGATGCCCGATGAGCCAGCACCAGTGACTGACTTTGCTGGCGCTCGGGTGCTGCTGAAGTTGGGCGACTCGGTCACAACCGACCACATCAGCCCTGCTGGTGCGATCAAGAAGGACTCCCCGGCTGGTCGCTATCTCGCCGAGCGTGGA
>CALMMO010000018.1 GCA_937868455.1 uncultured Marmoricola sp. | reverse complement strand
GGCGGCGACCGTGCCAGATCAGGTGATGCGAAAGCATCGTCCAGTCTTTGCGGACAAAGAGCGCGCCCACCGCGTGCTCGACCTTGACTGGGTCGGTCTCCTCGGTCCAGCCAAATCGGCGAGCCAGGCGACCGAAATGCGTGTCGACCGTGATGCCGGGAACACCGAAGGCGTTGCCTAACACGACGTTAGCGGTCTTGCGGCCCACGCCAGGAAGCTTGGTGAGCTCGGCGAGTTTGCCCGGCACTTCACCGTCGTACTTCTCCACCAACTGGGCACTGAGTTTGAGTAGCGACTCAGTCTTGGCCCGAAAGAAGCCCAGGGGGCCAACAATCTGTTCGAGGTGCTCACGCGGTGCCGCAGCCATGGCTTTGGCGTCCGGGTAGTGCCTAAAAAGCGTCGGCCTCACCGCGTTGACTCGCTTGTCGGTGGTCTGAGCACTGAGCACTGTGACGACGAGAAGTTCGAAGGGGTTAGCGAAATCCAATTCGCACTTCGCATCGGGATAGGTCTGGGCCAAAATCCGATCCATCCGGCGTGCGCGACGCACCAAAGCTGTGTCTGGACGCGAAATTGGGGCAGGTGAAGGCACGTCGGCAAGAGTACGACGCTGTTCCACTAACTGGCCCTAGCGTGCATTCTTAGCCGAAACCCATAAACATTTGACACACTGTCTTTGTCGACACCGCTGCGGGTGTCGCCCCAACGCGAGGAGAACTTGTGGAAAACGACGTGGTGCGGCAGGCCACCTTGTTCAACGCGCTTGATGATGAGGCAGCCCAAGCGCTGCGCGAATCGATGGCTGAGTCTCGATTGCGCCGTGGCGAAGTGCTGTTTCACGAAGGCGATTCGGGCGACAAGCTCTACATCGTCACCGACGGCAAGGTGAAACTCGGTCGCACATCATCTGATGGTCGCGAGAACCTGTTGGCGATCCTTGGCCCCGGGCAGATGTTCGGCGAACTCTCCCTCTTTGACCCTGGCCCCCGCTCGACCACTGTGACTGCAGTGACCGAGACCCGTTTGCTGTCGTTGGCGCACGCCGACCTTCAGCAGTGGCTCAATGGCCGACCGGCCGTGGCTCGCGGACTGCTCTCGCAGTTGGCTGGCCGACTGCGCAAGACCAACGATGTTGTGGCTGACCTGGTCTTCTCTGACGTTCCTGGCCGAGTTGCCAAGGCACTGCTTGATTTGGCTGACCGCTTCGGGCGCACCGCCGATGACGGCGTGCACGTGCACCACGACCTCACCCAAGAGGAGTTGGCTCAGCTGGTTGGCGCTTCGCGTGAGACGGTCAACAAGGCACTGGCTGACTTCGCTTCGCGCGGTTGGCTGCGGTTGGAGCCACGGTCCGTGGTGATCATGGACCTCGATCGGATGCGTCGCCGGGCTCGCTAGTCGCTGCCGCGTAGGTAGGCGAGTTGGGCGTGCACGCTCAACTCGGCTGCACCCCACAAGATGGGTGAAACGTCGGCATAGACGAGTTCGACGACTGCGCGTGCGGTTGCCGTTGGACCCAAGGTTTGCAGCGCATCCCCGACTTGGCGCAACCGCTCAGTGCGGTGCGCGATGTAGTAGTCGAGTACCGCTAGCGCGTCCTCAATCACCGGACCATGCCCAGGCCACACGGTCGTGATGTCGCGCTTCTCGGCAAGAGCATGCAGTCGGTCCAACGAATCAAGATAAGCACCCAACTGCCCATCGGGATGCGCCACGACTGTGGTTCCCCGACCCAACACTGTGTCGCCTGTGAGCACCGCACGGTCATTGGGCACCAGGAAAGACAACGAATCTGCGGTGTGCCCCGGGGTGGCCACAACATGCACTTCGAGGTCGCCGACCTTCACAACATCGCCTTCGTTGAGGCCCTCTGAGCCAAGGCGGTATGCCGGGTCCAACGCCCGCACCCCACAACCCACCGATGCAGCGAACTCGCGCGCTGCCTCGGAATGGTCAAAGTGATGGTGGGTCAACAAGACCGCTGACACATGGCCAGCGACCTCCCGCAAAGTGGCTAGATGGCCCGGATCTGGTGGACCGGGGTCGATCACGATCGAACGCTCACCGTCTCGCAGCACCCAGGTGTTGGTGCCATCGAGGGTCATCAGGTTCGCGTTGGGAGCCAGCACGCAAGTCGCGTGTGCACCGAAGTCGCCGCCGGCCCAACTCATGGCACTGCTCATGGTCGCGCCTCAAGCAGTGCCTCAACCTCAGAGGGGGCAGAGAGGGTGAAGGCGTCGCCGTACTCAATCACCGCCGGGGTAAACATCCCCACCTTGCGTCGGGCAGCGGCAGCGAGCACCCCATCGACGGTGGCTTGTTGACCCATCTCCAGGCAGGTGAGGTACGTCGGGGGCATCATCATCAACTCCCCTGACTCCACCTGTGCGACGACCTCCATCAGCGGCAGCCAGGTCACCGAATGCGCTTCGGTGGAGACGTCGCGGGCGTGCTGATCGGCGGGCATGCGGGCCACAAAGATCCACGTGCGATAGCGACGCGGCTGGAAGACCGGCGTCAACCAACCAGCCCAGCCATGCAAGAGATCCGTGCGCAGATGCAACCCTCGGCTGCGCAAGAAGTCAGCGAAACTGATCTCCTTGTTGACCACCCGCTCGCGGTCACGCTCCACGCCACTCTCGTGGGTGTCGGTGATCAGATCGCCGGCGTCGCGGCCAGCCAGGAGCACTCCGGTCTCCTCGAAGGTCTCGCGCGCAGCGGCAAACACCAAGACGCGGGCGAGATCTTCCGTGGTCTCCAGACGTTCGGCCCACTGCGCAGGGGTCGGGCCGATCCACGTCGAACCGTCGGCCTGCCCATCCCCGGCATCAACACCGCCACCGGGGAAAACGGCCATGCCAGCCGCGAAGGCCATCGAGGCTTGCCGTTTGAGCAGGTAGGCCTCAGGTCCCGCATCACCATCACGCAACAACACGACCGTGGCCGCGTTGTCGGGTTCGACTGGCGTGCGGGTGCCGTCGGCGTACTCCGCTGCCCGAGCAACAACATGCTCGGGCACGATCTGACGCATCAGACCTCGACGATCAACTCGACTTCGACAGGGGCGTCGAGAGGAAGCACCGGCACACCAACCGCCGAACGAGCGTGGATGCCTGCTTCACCAAAGACCTTGCCAAGGAGCTCTGAAACCCCGTTGGCGATCTGCGGCTGACCGGTGAAGTCGGGGGTCGAGGCCACGAAGCACACGACCTTGACGACACGGCGTACGTCATCGAGCGAACCCAACTCAGCCTTCACAGCGGCCAACGCGTTCAAGGCGCACTGCTGTGCGCACTCAACGGCAACCTCAGGTGTCACCTCGCCGCCGACCTTGCCGGTTGCGATCAACTGGCCAGAACGCATCGGCAACTGGCCCGAAGTGAAGATGTGCGAACCGCTGCGGACTGCGGGGATGTAGGCCGCAACCGGCTTCGCAACCTCCGGGACGCTTAGGCCAAGCTCGGCCAACTTCGCCTCAACACTCATCACTGCACCTCTCGCTTGAAGTAGGCCACCAAGTTCTCGGGGTTCATCCCCGGCACGACCTGGACGAGCTCCCAACCATCGGAACCGAAGTTGTCCAAGATCTGCTTGGTGGCGTGCACCAGGACAGGCGCGGTCATGTACTCCCATTTCTTCATGGCGCGACTCTAGCCGTCGCCTAACCTTCACGTGTGAGCGTCCTGGAAGCCGACACCCCGCTGCCCTCTGAAGTCATCTCCTACGGCGCCGCCGAGGACGCCGTTATTGATGTGCATCGACCACCCTCGGGCACCGGGCCGCTGCTGTTCTTGATTCATGGCGGCTTCTGGAAAGCGATCTACGACCGGTTCCACACCCGACCCATGGCTGCGGCCTTCGCCGAAGCAGGGTGGGTGGTTGCCACTCCCGAATACCGCAGAGTTGGCAACGGCGGTGGCTGGCCGACGACGTACGACGACGTACGTGCCGCGTTCGCGGCGACCCTCGACGCGCTGGGTGCCTCTTCGGCGGTGGTCACCGGACACTCCGCTGGCGGTCACCTCGCGTTGCTGCTGGCTTCGGACTCCCCCGAAGTGGCTGCCTGCGTGCCGCTGGCTCCGGTGTGCTCACTGCAACCGGCCCTCGACCTCGACCTAGGCACGGGTGCCACCGCCAACTTCTTGGCCGGCTCGCCCCTCGTCGACGCCGATCCCCTGCAACGCAGCTACTCCTGCCCCATCACCATCGTGCACGGCATCAACGACGACATCGTGCCTGTGGCCCTAAGCCGGGAGTTCGTGCAGCGCCACCCCGATGCTGAGTTGGTCGAGTTGGATTGTGATCACTTCGAGGTGATTGATCCCAGTGAGGGCGCGTTCGAGGAGTACCGCGCAGCAGTGCAAAAGTCACAAGTAAACCTGTGACTTTGACGCTTCACCGGGGAGATCTCCCCCGCAAAGCGCACAACTGCCGGGCAAAGCGCGGAGCCTATTGAGGGGTTTCGCTGGTCTCGCTTCGATAGGTGAAGAACCACACCGCGTGCAATCCCAGGAGCAAAACGAATGCCATCAAGAAGGCTTCGACCTGCAGCCCGGTGAGTCCGGCTGGCAGCGCCTTGGGGAAGGCCGCCACTGCCACGACTGCGATGTAAACAGGTAGCCCGAAGAGCAACGTCAAGGTCGCCGTACGACGCTTATTGCCCGGCACTGCCCGAGCGACCAACGCTGTGGCCGCCAAGCCGACCAGACCGGTCACCGCGAAGACGACACGCCAGACCACGCCCGAGGACGAAGGCACCAATGAGAGCACCGAACTCGCGGCAGGGATCATGAACTGCAGCGACACGACGTACGCCATTTTCGCCGTCAACGGGTCTTTAAACCATTCAGGATGCTTGTCGACCACGACCCACCACAGGCCCAGCAGCGTGAAGCCAACCCCGGAGATGGTGGCGTAGAAGTCAGTGAGATCCACGGTTACCCCGCATGCACAGGTGGCTCGGTGGCCGCCCGCACTTGCTCAAGCGTGACGTCGGGTGCCAACTCAACCAACTGCAAACCCTCAGCAGTGATGTCGAGGACGCACAGGTCAGTGATGATTCGTTGTACGACGCCAAGACCGGTGATCGGCAGCGAACACTCGTTGACGATCTTGTAGGAACCATCACGCGCAGAGTGCTCCATCAGCACGATCACGCGCTTGGCACCGTGGACGAGATCCATCGCGCCGCCCATGCCTTTGACCATCTTGCCGGGGATCATCCAGTTCGCGATATCACCCACGACGCTGACCTGCATGGCACCCAAGATGGCGGCATCGATCTTGCCGCCGCGAATCATCCCGAAACTCATCGCCGAGTCGAAGAAACTCGCGCCAGGCCGCAACGTGACGGTCTCTTTGCCGGCGTTGATCAAGTCGGCGTCGACGTCTTCGTCGTACGGGTAAGGCCCGACTCCGAGGATGCCGTTTTCGCTCTGCAGCACCAGCTCGACGTCGTCGGCGACGTAGTTGGGCACCAGCGTCGGTAACCCAATGCCGAGGTTGACGTACGAGCCGTCTTTGAGTTCGGCGGCTGCACGGGCCGCCATCTGCTCACGAGTCCAAGCCATGTCAGGCCTCCTCTCCGCGCGGGCGCACTGTTCGCTTCTCGATGCGCTTCTCTGCCGCTTGCTCGGGGCTCAACGCCACAACCCGCTGCACGAACACACCAGGGGTGTGGACTTGGTTGGGGTCCAATTCGCCAGGCTCAACTAGGTGCTCGACCTCGGCGATGGTGATCCGCCCACACATCGCGGCGAGTGGATTGAAGTTGCGCGCGGAGTCGCGGTAAACCAAGTTGCCGTGCCGGTCACCCTTCCAAGCCCGGACCATCGCGAAATCAGCGATGATGGCTTCCTCCATGACGTACTTCTTGCCGCCAAATTCGCGCACCTCTTTGGGCGGGGAGGCGATTTCGATCGAACCGTCGGAGGAGTACTTCCACGGCAGCCCGCCGTCGGCAACTTGACTGCCCACACCGGTGGCGGTGAAGAACGCCGGGATGCCTGAGCCACCAGCCCGCATCCGCTCAGCGAGTGTGCCTTGGGGGGTGAGTTCGACTTCGAGTTCGCCGGAGAGGTACTGGCGCTCAAACTCCTTGTTTTCCCCGACGTACGACGACACCATCCGTCTCAACCGGCGCTCCTGAAGGAGTAGCCCCAAGCCCCAGTCATCAACCCCGCAGTTGTTGGACACGGCTTCGAGTTGGTCGGCGCCTTGATCGAGCAGGGCTCGAATCAGCACAGACGGGATGCCGCACAGGCCAAACCCGCCGACTGCCAATCGCACCCCTGGTGCGATGTCAGCTACCGCCTCGGCGGCACTCGCCACCACTTTGTCCATTGCCATCCTCCTGGGCCCGGCTTGAGGCGGCATCTCACCGCCCTGACCAACCTATCGCCACAGACGCGGTGGCGTCTTGCCCAGGACGGCTACGGACGGACGTCATACGAAACGAGACCTATTGGGACCGGGTCGTATGACGTCTTGAGCTGTCTGGTCGGCGTACTTCCCATGGAAAACTTGCGCTTCCCATGTGAAGTTTCACAGGGGAAGCGCAAG
>CALMMO010000017.1 GCA_937868455.1 uncultured Marmoricola sp. | reverse complement strand
CAAGACAGGTGTGTTCGCCAGCGTCTTTGCAGGCATCGCAGCCGCCGCTGCGGCGATGATGCTGATCGCGCGTCGCCGCAAGCGGCCCCCGGCTGCTTAGAGCCGCTCAACCACGTAGTCGATACAGGCAGTTAAGGCTTCGACGTCTGCGGGGTCCACAGCGGGGTACATCGCGATCCGCAATTGGTTGCGCCCCAACTTTCGGTAGGGCTCTGTGTCGACGATGCCGTTGGCACGCAAAGTTGCAGCGATCTGGGCGGCGTCAATCGAGTCGTCAAAGTCGATGGTGCCAATGACCAGACTCCGGTCAGAAGCCTTGGCGACGTACGGCGTCGCAAACTGCGAGCGCTCCGCCCAGCCATAGAGAGCCTCGGATGAGGCAGTGGTGCGCGCGACCATCGCGTCGAGGCCGCCAAGGGAGTTCATCCACTCCAGTTGGCGGGCCATCAAGAAAAGCGTGGCCACTGACGGGGTGTTGTAGGTCTGGTTCTTGGCCGAGTTGTCGATCGCGGTTGGCAGGTCGAAGAACGCGGGGATCCAACGGCCCGAGGCGCTGATCTTGGCGGCACGATCGAGCGCGGCCGGTGACATGAGCGCGAACCACAGGCCACCATCTGAGGCGAAGCATTTTTGCGGCGCGAAGTAATAGGCGTCCACTTCGCGTACGTCGACGGGAAGGCCGCCCGCCCCAGAGGTGGCATCGATGAGCACCAGACCATCGGCTCCTTTAGGGCGCTGCACCTGCGTCATCACAGCAGTTGAAGTTTCGTTGTGCGCCCACGCATAGGCATCAACGTCGTCCTCAGCGACCGCCACAGGGGCGGTGCCTGGCGCAGTCTTGATGATGCTTGGCTCGTCCAACCAAGGCGCGGCCGACGCCGCGCTGGCGAACTTTGCGGAGAACTCGCCGAAGCTCAAGTGCTGGCTCTTCTTCTCGATCAGCCCAAAAGTTGCGATGTCCCAAAAGGCGGTGGCGCCGCCATTGCCGATCACGACCTCATAGCCCTGGGGGAGCGAGAATAGATCCCCAAGTCCAGCACGCACTTCGCCTACCAAGTTCCGCACGGCAGGTTGCCGGTGTGAGGTGCCCATGAGCGTGGTGCCGGTAGCAGCCAAGGAATCCAACGCACTAGCGGGAATCTTTGAGGGGCCGGCCCCGAAGCGACCATCGGCTGGTCGAAGCTCGGCTGGGATGTGGATGGCGTCGTTCACGTGAGATGTCCTTGACGGTGGTCTGATGGGTCAAGCGGGGATGCCGCCGACGACGCTGTCAGCAGGTTCATCCTCTCATGCAGGCAGTGGGGCAAGAACGTCCGGTGAATCCGTGGACGCTTTCTCCTTAAGATGATCGAGTCTGTGCACTCGGCGTACAGTCCTGACCCATGAAGCGCATGTGGACGGTAGGTCTGGTGGCACTGAGCGTGATGGTGCTGCCATCGTGCGGTGGGTCAAAGCCCGCTGAGCCTAAGCCATCTGTGTCGCCGTCAGGATCGGCCTCAGCCTCACCTTCGGCAGCCCTCAATACGACAGTCCCTCAAGGGCGCTACAAAGTGAAGCTCACGTTGGCCACTGCCCGACCCTCGAGACAAAAGACCTTCAAGAAGTCAGATCGTACTGAGTGGAAATTCAAAGCGGCGACGTGCGATGAGACTGTCTGCACTGGAGAGGTGCGATCAAAGGCTGGCGCCGAATACGCCTATAGCTGGGACGGCACTACCTTGACACTGGAGCGCCCGGCAGCCGTCCAGCGCGTCGCATGTATTGACCGCTCGGCAGGGGAGGTGCTCCCCGGCTCGGGGACGATGCGGGTCAAATATGCCTACGAAGTGAGTTCCACATTCGCTGAACCACCGACGGCAACTCCTCAGGCGCTCAACGGTACTTTCACCTATCGGTTGACCTACCGAAAGCATCGCGGTTGTCGTCCCACTGCGCGCGATGCCCGCGTGGCGACGTACAACTTCGTAGCGACGCACCGTTGAGGATCGAGCAGGTGGCCTTCGCCCACCCTGACGCCCAGCATCTGGTTGAGGCTGTGCAAAACGAGTACGTCGTGCGCTACGGCAGCCGCGACGAGACGCCCATGGAGCATGGTGATCTTGACCCGCCACATGGTCGGTTCTACGTGATGTACCAAGACATCCCGGTCGCGTGCGGGGCATGGCGCTGGCGCGACGGCGTCACCTTCGAGGGCCTGGGACCGGCAGCCGAGATCAAGCGCATGTATGTCTTGCCCGATGCCCGTCATCGCGGCCTGGCTCGAGAACTCTTGGCCCATCTCGAGACTGCCGCTCGATCCGAGGGCGCGGCCGTCATGGTGCTCGAGACCGGCACCGCCCAGCCTGAAGCCATCGGTCTGTACGAAGCCTCGGGCTATTGGCCAATGGAGCCCTTTGGCTTTTATTCGAACTCGACGCTGGCCAGGTACTACGGCAAAGTGCTCTAGCTGCGCGCAGCGTCATACCTTGCGGTCGCTATGGGGATCATTACGTATGACGTTGGGCGCAACGTCATACCTTTAGAGATCCATAGCAACCATTTCGTACGACGCACCGGGCGTCAGCCCGGCTTGGTTGACTAATGGGGGACACTTAGCCGCGTGAGCAAGCTCCTTGACCCGATCCTCAACATGCCCCCAGGGCTCATCTTGGCCATCGTGGTTGCCTTGGTGTTCCTCGAGGACGCGATCTTCATCGGGTTCTTCTTTCCCGGGGAAACTGCAGCAGTGCTTGCTGGCGTTGGGGCCTCCATGGGCAAGGTGCCGCTGTGGGTGGCCATCATCGCGGTGGTGCTCGCGGCGATTCTTGGTGACTCCGTGGGTTACGAAGTCGGCAAGAAGTTCTTTGGTCCCAAGGTGTTGCGCGGCAACATGCTCAAGAAGCACCGCCACCGCATCGCCGAAGCCGAGAGTTTCTTAAGACGTAGGGGCGGGTCAGCGGTCTTCCTAGGTCGCTTCACGGCTTTCTTCCGCGCGATGATGCCCGCGCTCGCTGGCGCCTCGCACATGCCTTATCGCACGTTTTTGGCCTGGAACGCCTTCGGTGGCGTCGTTTGGGGCACCGGATTTGTCTTGTTGGGCTGGATCGCGGGGGAGAGTTACCACAAGGTGGAGCAGTACGTCGGGCGCGGCATCGCCGTCGTACTCGTCGTCATCGTCGTCGCAGCCCTAGGGGTGTGGCACCTGCGAAAGCAACGCGCGGAGCGCCGCAAAGCCGAGACTGCTGAGCCAAGCGCAGATCCAGTGGACTAGTTGATCGCCCAGTCCGAACTCCAGCCTGCGACAGCGCTGGCTGGTCGAGGTGCGGGGCCGGTGTAGATCGCGCTGGGTCGAATGAGTCGGCCGGTGCGCTTTTGCTCCAAGATGTGAGCCGACCATCCTGCGGTGCGGGCACAGGTGAACATCGAGGTAAACATGGGCGCTGGCACTTCAGCGAAGTCCAGAACGATGGCCGCCCAGAACTCCACGTTGGTCTCGAGGACCCGGTCGGGTCGACGCTCGCGCAGCTCTGCAAGTGCAGCCTTTTCGAGCTCTTCGGCCACCTGGTAGCGAGGCGCGTTGAGCTCGCGGGCTGTGCGTCGAAGCACACGTGCACGCGGGTCCTCAGCGCGGTAGACCCGGTGACCAAAGCCCATCAGGCGTTCGCCGTCATCAAGCAGTTGCTTGACGTAGGCGCGAGCATCACCGAGACGCTCGACGTCTTCGATCATTCCGAGAACCCGGGAAGGTGCACCGCCGTGCAGCGGGCCGCTCATGGCACCGATGGCGCCCGAGAGAGCTGCGGCCACGTCGGCTCCGGTGCTGGTGATGACGCGGGCGGTAAAAGTGGACGCGTTCATGCCGTGCTCAGCGGCGCTGGACCAGTAGGCATCGATTGCCTTGACGTGCGCAGGGTCGGGCTCACCCTTCCAACGGATCAAGAATCGCTCCGCCAAGGTGGCACCCTTGTCGACCTCACCTTGAGGGACGATCGGGGAACCAAGGCCGCGAGCGGCCTGAGCAGCGTAGGAAAGCACCATGACAGCAACCCGCGAAAGATCGAGTCGGGTCTGCTCAGCGGTGATGTCGTAGGTCTGCTTCATGCCCAACATGGGCGCCAACATGGCGACGCCCGCCTGCACGTCGGCGCGCACGTCACCGGTGTGTATCGGCAAGTTGTATGGCTCGGCTGGAGGTAGGCCTGGGTCGTAGGAGCCGTCGATCAACAGGCCCCAGACCTTCTCAAATGGGATCCGGCCAACGATCTCTTCAATGTCAACGCCGCGGTAGCGAAGCGCGGACCCTTCTTTGTCGGGCTCTGCGATCTCTGTCTCGAACGCGATGACGCCCTCAAGTCCGTGGTGCACCTCGGTCATGCATTGGCTCCTCTCCAAACAAAGTCATTGTGCCGTACCTAGCTCAATTGATGGGCAGGGGTACCTCGAAGGCGCCGTTCTGAGGCGCCTAGCTCGCCGTACTCTGGGAGCATGAGCTTGGCCGATCAGCGCGTTGACTATGGAACATCGGGTCTCACGGAGCTTGCAGCAGGCGATGACCCCATGGCCTTGTGGTGGCGGTGGTACGACGACGCCAGTGGCGTCTATGAGCCCAACGCGATGGTGCTAGGCACCCAGGGACTCGATGGGGCACCGGCCACTCGCACCGTGCTGCTGAAGGGTTTGACGGAGGTTGGGTTCACCTTCTTCACCAACTACGCCTCTGCGAAAGCGCAACAACTTGCTGCCAACCCGCGCTGCAGTCTTCTGTTCGGTTGGTATGACCTGCATCGCCAAGTGCGTGTGGTGGGAGATGCCCGCCAGGTTTCGCGTGAGGAATCACAGGCCTACTTCGCGACCCGGCCACGAGGTTCGCAACTGGGTGCTTGGGCCTCGGTGGAGGCCGGCGGACAATCGGCCGAGGTGGCCTCGCGCGATGTTCTCGATGAGGCCTTGGCAGCCGTGACTGCTCGGTTTGGCGAGGGCGAGGTGCCGTGCCCGCCAGAGTGGGGAGGCTATGTCGTGGTGCCTGAATCGATGGAGTTCTGGCAAGGATCAACAGGCCGGTTGCACGATCGGCTGATCTATCGACGTACCACTCAAGGCTGGCAACGCTCCCGGCTTGCGCCCTAGTCGCCGCGACACCTCAAGCGCGGCGCTGACCCGTTAGGCTGAGGGCTGCCAATCCCCAAATTCGTGAGGTGCTTCTGTGCAGATCCAGGCCGTGATTTTGGCAGCCGGACTAGGCACGCGGCTCGGCAAGCCGTGGCCAAAGCCGCTGACTCCGCTCAGTTCGGGCGAGAGCATCATGCGGCGAGCCGTTGACGCGCTGCGACGATTCGACTCCGCGGTCCGAGTGACTGCAGTGGTTGGGTTCAAACTCGACCTTGTGATCGAAGAAATGCCCGACATCACCTTCGTCTACAACGAGTTGTACGACCGCACCAACACATCCAAGAGCCTGCTCAAGGCGTTGGAACTCTCCTTTCCTGGCGGCGTGCTGTGGATGAATGGCGATGTGGTCTTTGACCCTCGCGTGCTCGACATCGTCGGGAAGCACATCGCAACCGATCGCAGTTTCGTTTGCGTGAACACCGAGTCGGTGGCTGAAGAAGAGGTGAAGTACACCTTGGGTGCTTCGGGCACCATCAACGAACTTTCCAAAACCGTGGTGGGCGGTTTGGGCGAGGCTGTGGGCATCAACTATGTCTGCGGGGCCGACAAGGCGGCCCTCATCGAGCGCCTGCGCGAGTGCGACGACAACGACTATTTCGAGCGCGGCATCGAGTTGGCGATCCAGCACGACGGGCTAGCCTTCGATGCAGTCGACATCTCAGAGTTCCACGTTGTTGAGGTGGACTTCGAAGATGACCTCTCTCGTGCGAACACGTTCGTAGCGAACTGACGTGAGTGCCTCTGCCATTAGTTTCATCAGCCTCAATGACGAGGGGCTGATGCTCGCGGGCAGCGAAGACATCGTGCTCGACGTGACCTTTGAGGGTCGCCGGGTGTGGTCGTTCTGGTTGCTCCGTGACTCGGTTGAGCGAGCCGGCCACCGCTGGGTGGAGTGGCCCGGGTCGCTTGTTCCGTTCCTCGACGGGCACTGCCAACTCGCAGTGTTGGAGCACCTCACCGGTGAGGTCGTGTACGACGCCCCGACGCAGTTCGGCACCAGCGCTGACCAGATCGCCATCGTCAACGCCGAGGGCAAAGCGCTGGGCATTGATAAGTCCGGTCGGATGGCTCAGACCTTTGACACCAGGTCGGCCGAGCAAGTGGCCCCGCTGCTGGACTCGATCGACGAGGTGTTGGGGGCGCTCAAAGATGCAGGCATCGAGGCTTTCCCGGCCTACGGGACCTTGCTGGGAGCGGTCCGCGAAGGCAAGTTGATCGGTCACGACTCTGATGCCGACTTGGGCTATGTCTCCAAGCATGAGAACCCGGTCGATGTGATCCGGGAGTCATTTCGGTTGCAGCGCCGACTGTCCAACGCCGGCTACAAGATCACCAGATATTCGGCCATCGCGTTCAAAGTCGATGTCAAAGAGGCAGACGGTTCGGTGCGCGGACTCGACGTCTTCGGTGGCTTCTTGTGCCAAGGTCGCCTCTACCTGATGGGTGAGGTGGGCGAGACCTTCGAGCGCGAGTGGATCTTCCCGCTGGGCACCACCACCCTCGAAGGGCGCACATTGCCAGCACCTGCGGTGCCGGAGAAACTCCTCGAAGCTATGTATGGCCGAGGATGGAAGGTGCCCGACCCGGCATTCCACTTTGAGACTCCTGCGAGCACTCACCGCCGACTCAATGGGTGGTTCCGCGGCACCCGCACTGGCCGAGATGCCTGGTCGCGGTTCTTCTCCACGCGCCGGCATACGTTGCCCGAAGGGCTGCCCTCGGAGTTTGCGCAATTCGTCGCTTCCCAAGAACAAACTCCAGCTCGCGTAGTCGACCTGGGATGTGGGCGAGCGGGCGACGCAGTGTGGCTGGCCCGCCAAGGCCACCACGTCACCGGCTATGACTTCGTGCCGACAGGATCACTGGCGGCGCAGAAGGTGGCGGCCGATGAGGGGCTAGACCTCAAGGTTGAGTCGCTCAACCTCAACGAGTGGCGTTCTGTCTTGGGGGTGGGGACCAAACTCGCTCACACCCCTGGTCCAGCGGTGGTCATCGCTAACCATGTTGCCGATGCGGTTGGCGCCCGCACCCGCAAGTCTTTGTGGCGGGTTGCCTCGATGGCGTTGCGCCAAGGCGGGCGGCTTTACCTCAACGTGTGGGTCGGCGGTGGGCAGAGCAAGGCTCTGGTGCATCCAGTGCCCATGCGTGTCATCGAGCGCGAGTTGGCGGCGGCCGGGTTTGTGGTCCAGCACCAAGAAATCGTCGAAGATCAACAAGATTCGGGCCGCCAGGTTGGTCGGCTCGTGGCCCAGGTGGGAGTCAAATAGATGTCATTGAAGGATCGCCTCGTCGGCAAACTGATTAGTTCAGGTCCGGTCGGCCAACTCACCGAGCGCATCAAAGAACTTGAGGCCGAAGTCCAAGAGATCCGCCAACAGAACCTGCGATTGGCCGAACTTGCCGACGTCGTTGAAGAACTGTTGATCCCGATGGCCTCACGAGATCAAGCACGCATCGACGCCGCGGTCGAGGCTTACCTCAAGAGCGTGTAGGCGTGGCGAGCAAGGTCTTCATCCACGTCGGCCTACCCAAGACCGCAACGACGTACCTGCAAACGATCCTTTGGGGCGCTCGCGACCAGATGCGCGCCGAGGGTGTGTTGCTTCCTGGTGATGAACGCCGAGACCACCTCTGGGCCTCCAACATCCTGCGGGGTAAATCCAAGGTGTCGGCCAAGCGCCCTGAGTACGCCGAAGGCGCCTGGGACCGACTGAAAGCGGCGATCGCTTCGTGGCCCGGCACCGCCTTGATTTCTCACGAGTTCTTTGCGGCAGCGTCGGCTGATCAAGCCCATCACATGATCACTGAGTTAGCACCCGCTGAGGTTCACGTGATCGTGACCGCGCGCGAACCGCTGGGACTCTTCACGGCGAGCTGGCAAGAGAGCATCAAGAACCGCGCCACGACGCCGCTTGCCGGTTACTCCGAGGAAGTCTCAGACAATCCCCTGGATATCTGGAACTGGCGCACCCTTGATCTAAAACTCGTCTTAGAGCGGTGGGGTGGGTCGCTGCCGCCACAACATGTGCACGTGTTGCCTCTGCCCGGTAAGGACTTTGGACACGACGAAATCTGGCACCGATTCGCTGGATTGATCGGGTTGGACTCTCACGCCTATGACCTTTCGGGGAGCTTCCCCAATGAGTCGCTGGGGGTCGTCGAGTCGGAGACTTTGAGGCGGATTAACGAACACTTGGGTACCTTTCGCAATGCCTACGACCGCGGGGTCTACATCCGCACCTATTTGGCTGACGAACGCCTGGTTCCACGTGGCGGCGAGCGTTACTGGCCCGATGAGGAGCAGATTGCCCAGTGCCGGACTCGCGGCGCAGCCGCTGCGCAGTACGTCGAAGAGCGAGGTTTCGATCTCATAGGTTCACTAGATGACCTCCGTGTGCCCAACGAGCTCGTGCCGCGCCGACACCCTTCGTCGGTGACTGATGCCGAGGTGGCGGAAGTCGCCGTCGAACTCGTCGCGACGATCATGGAGGACGTGCGGGATCGAAGTGAGGAACGGCGCGCGCTCAAAGCACGGGTGGCCGAGCTCGAGCACGCGTTGAACCGTTCACGTATCCGTAGCCTGCTCGGACGCCGCCCGAACCTCTAACACCGGCCGCAAAGGTGAGCAGTCTCATGCTGACTGAGCACTGACGCACGAGCGCTCACTAGATAGATTCATCAAAGAGCCGACCCACAACAGGAGCACGCCATGGCACGCCTATGCGAGACCGAAGGTCTAACCGAACTTCAAGTAGAGATCCTCAAGACCGTGCGGCAGTTCGTCGAGGCCAAGATTATGCCGGTGGCCACCGAACTTGAGCACCGCGACGAGTACCCCACTGAGATCGTCGAAGGGATGAAGGAGCTAGGCATCTTCGGCCTAATGATTCCTGAGGAGTACGACGGCCTCGGCGAATCCTTGCTCACCTACGCCCTGGCGGTGGAGGAGATTGCCCGCGGATGGATGAGCGTCTCGGGCATCATCAACACCCACTTCATCGTGGCCTACATGTTGCTCCAACACGGCACCGAGGAGCAGAAGCAGAAGTACCTGCCCCGCATGGCCACGGGTGAGATCCGCGGCGGTTTCTCCATGTCTGAACCTGGTTGTGGCTCCGATGTGAGCGCCATTAAGACGAAGGCGACTAAGTCCGACGAGGGCTATGTCATCAATGGTCAAAAGATGTGGCTGACCAACGGCGGCTCGTGCAACTTGGTCGCCGTACTCGTCAAGACTGACGAAGGCGCACCCAGCGTCTACAAGAACATGACCGTCTTCTTGGTTGAGAAGGAAGTCGGCTTCGGTGAGACCGCCCAAGGCGTCACAGTGCCCGGCAAGATCGAGAAGATGGGCTACAAGGGCGTTGACACCACTGAGTTGGTCTTTGAGGGTCACCAGATCTCCGCAGACCAGATCCTCGGCGGCACTCCCGGCAAGGGCTTCTATCAAATGATGGATGGCGTCGAGGTCGGACGCGTGAACGTCGCAGCCCGTGGTTGCGGTGTGGCCAACCGGGCTTTTGAACTCGGCGTGCAATATGCCCAACAGCGCGAGACTTTCGGCAAGAAGATCGCCGAGCACCAAGCTGTGCTTTTCCGGCTGGCAGAGATGGCCACCAAGGTCGAAGCTGCTCACCAAATGATGGTGCGGGCGGCTCGCAAGAAGGACTCTGGGGAGCGCAACGACCTTGAGGCAGGCATGGCGAAGTACCTGGCATCGGAGTACTGCGCGCAAGTGGTCGAAGACTCATTCCGCATCCACGGCGGCTATGGCTTCTCCAAGGAGTACGAGATCGAGCGGCTCTATCGCGAAGC
>CALMMO010000016.1 GCA_937868455.1 uncultured Marmoricola sp. | reverse complement strand
CGGCTCAGGTGACATCGCTGTTGCGGTGAACCTGTCTGCGCACAAGTTCTCGGCGACGGCCAAGGAGAAAATCGCGGCTGCCGGTGGCACCGCGACCGAACTTTCCTGAAACTCCCGAAAGTGGCCCCCGATGATTCGGGGGCCACTTTTGCATTCTCTTCTCACCATCAGGCGGCAACGACTCGAGCGTTCACTGAACGCCGGTTCGGCCCCTGTGGGTGACAGGCGTTAGCCCTGATAGGCTGGAACGACTCGTGCCCGATGGGCTTGGGACCCATCGTTTAACCTGGAGGATCTGTGCTGGGCGCATTCGTCAACGCTTTCCGTACGCCGGATTTGCGCCGCAAGTTGCTGTTCGTACTGTTCATCATTGCGGTGTTCCGATTAGGCGCGCAGATTCCTTCGCCGGGGGTCAACGTGCCCAACGTGCAGGCGTGTTTTGCGGCAGCCCAAAAGGACAGCAACGCCATCTTCCAGGCGATCAACCTGTTCTCGGGCGGCGCACTGCTGCAGTTGACGGTCTTTGCGCTCGGCATCATGCCTTACATCACCGCGAGCATTATTTTGCAGCTTCTCGTGGTGGTCATCCCGCGCTTGGAAACCTTGAAGAAGGAAGGCCAGGCCGGCCAAACCAAGATCACGCAGTACACCCGCTACCTCACCTTGGGCCTTGCCATCTTGCAGGCCACCGGCATCACTGCTTTGGCCCGCACCAAGAACCTCATTTCAGGTTGTGATCGCGACCTGCTCTATGACGACAAGATGTTTACCATCGTCCTGATGGTGCTCGTTCTTACTGCGGGCACGGCCGTCATCATGTGGCTCGGTGAGCTCATCACCGATCGCGGCATCGGCAACGGTATGTCGATCCTGATCTTCACCCAGGTCGTGGCCCAGTTCCCCGGGTCGTTGTGGCAGTTGAAGGTACAAAGCGGCTGGTGGGTTTTCGCTGCGGTGATCGTCGGCGGCATCGCAATCATGGCCGCAGTGATCTTCATTGAGCAGGCTCAGCGCCGCATTCCCGTGCAATATGCGCGCCGCATGGTGGGCCGCAAGATGTTCGGCGGTTCCTCGACGTACATCCCGTTGAAGGTCAACCAGGCCGGCATCATCCCGGTCATCTTTGCCTCCAGCCTGCTCTACCTGCCCTCGATGGCACTGCAGTTCAACCCGACGACCACCAACCCGGTGCTGCAGTGGATCGGCAAATACCTTGCCTCCCCTGACAGCGCCGTGCACATGGCGGCGTACTTCTTGTTGATCATCTTCTTCACCTACTTCTACGTGTCGATCACCTTCAACCCCCAAGAGGTGGCCGACAACATGAAGCAGTACGGCGGCTTCATCCCAGGCATCCGTGCAGGCAAGCCGACTGAGGAGTACCTCAGCTACGTACTTTCGCGCATCACGCTGCCGGGTTCGCTCTATCTGGGATTGATCGCGCTGATTCCACTGATTGCACTCGCCACCATCGATGCCAGCGGCAAGTTCCCCTTCGGTGGCACCTCGCTGCTGATCATGGTCGGTGTTGCGCTCGACACTGTGAAGCAGATCGAGGGCCAGTTGCAGCAACGCAACTACGAAGGGTTCTTGCGCTAATGCGATTGATTTTGATGGGTCCCCCAGGGGCCGGAAAAGGCACCCAAGCCAAGTTTGTGGCTACTCACTTTGGCATCCCGGCAATCTCGACCGGCGATATCTTCCGAGCCAACGTCTCCCAAGGCACCCCGTTGGGTGTCGAGGCTAAGCGCTACATGGATGCCGGGGAGTACGTTCCCGATGAGGTCACCAACTCCATGGTGGCCAACCGCATCACCGAGCCCGATGCTCAGCCTGGCTTCTTGCTCGATGGCTACCCCCGCACCTTGGCGCAGGTCGAAGAACTCGACTCGATGATCGCTGCCACCGGACACGCGCTTGACGTGGTGGTTGTGCTCACCGCTGATGAGGACGTCTTGGTGCAAAGGTTGCTGGCTCGAGCCGTGACTGAGGGTCGCGCAGATGACACCGAAGATGTGATCCGCCGCCGCCAAGAGATCTACGGCGAGCAGACCGCGCCACTGATCGATGTTTACCGTGATCGTGGCCTGCTTGTTGAGGTCGATGGTCTTGGTGAGGTCGATGAGATTACTGGGCGCATCTTCGCTGCGCTCGCCGACGTACACCAAAGCTGAGGCATCTGGTGTTTGGCGATCGCGGAATCGAGATCAAAACCCCTGCCCAAATCGAGAAGATGCGGGTGGCGGGACTGCTCGTTGGTGAGACGCTGGAACTCTTGCGGGCAGCCGTGCGACCCGGCATCACCACAGCCGAACTAGACGCCATCGCTGAAGACAACATCCGAAGTCAGGGTGGCATCCCATCGTTTAAGGGCTATTCGCACCCACCCTTCCCGGCAACCATTTGCGCCTCCGTGAACGACGAAGTTGTGCACGGTGTGCCCGGCGATCGAGTGCTCGCAGCCGGTGATGTCATCTCGATCGACTGCGGAGCCATCGTCGATGGCTGGCACGGCGATGCCGCCATCAGCGTTGCGGTCGGTGAGGTCAGCGACGAAGTACGCGAACTTATGCGCGTGACCGAAGAGTCGCTGTGGCGTGGGTTCGCCGCAGCAAAGCTTGGCGGCCGGGTCAGCGACATCTCCCATGCCGTCGAGAGTTACGTCCGCTCCCAGGGCGACTACGGCATTTTGGAAGATTTCACTGGTCACGGCATCGGCACCGCCATGCACCAACCGCCCAACGTGCCCAACTACGGGCGACCTGGTCGGGGGGCGAAGTTGGTGCGCGGACTGGCGCTTGCTGTCGAACCGATGGTCACCCTCGGCACGCACGAGACCGACATCGAAGATGACGACTGGACCGTGGTCACCCTCGATGGATCGATGTCGGCCCACTATGAGCACACCTTCACACTGACGCCCACCGGAGCGTGGGTCTTGACCGCTCTCGATGGTGGCCGTGCCCGGCTCACCGCCATGGGCGTGCCCTATGGCGGGCCACTGTGAAGCCGTTCCTACTGCTGAGCATTCGACCTGAACAGGTTGCTGCTGAGAACGAGTACGACGCTTTTCGAACCTTCTCTGGCCTAAGTCATGAGCAGTTGCACCGAGTGCAACTGACGGCCGGACACCTTGGCCAGGTCAACTTGGCCGACTGGTCAGGCATCATGTTGGGCGGCGGACCGTTCAATGCCAGTGACCCGGTGAAGTCTCCACTTCAGACCAGGGTCGAAGACGAGATCGCTGAGTTGCTCGACACGATCATCGCTGAGGACTTCCCGTTCTTGGGGGCCTGCTACGGCATTGGCACCTTGGGCACGCACATGGGCGCGGTGATTGATCAGCTCTATGGCGAGGCAGTCGGCGCCATCAATGTGACGCTCACCCCCGAGGGGCGAGGCGACCCACTCTTCGAGGGGCTGCCCGATCAGTTCTGGGCATACGGCGGTCACAAAGAAGCGATCTCCCAATTGCCCCAGGAGGCGGTTGCGCTCGCGACCTCGTCGCGTTGCCCTGTGCAGGCGTTCAAGTACGCCGAGCGCGTCTATGCCACCCAATTTCATCCAGAACTCGATCTGGCTGGCCTCGCCACTCGCATCGAGGTCTATCGCAACGCTGGCTATTTCCCGCCCGAAGATGCCGCCGAACTGATCGAAGTCGCTGGGCAAACGCATGTCGTGCACCCGATGAAGGTGCTGCACAACTTCGTCGCCCTAGCTGCGGGAGGGGTCCGCTAGGCGACTATCGCTCGCTGTGGCCCCTTATACCGCCGATTAACACTTGCTGGCGAACTTCCTCTAAACTGGCGTGTCGGCCCAACGTGGCTTTTGTGGTGTCTTGCGGCTGCCAAGCTGCGAAGTCTGATCAAGAGAGTTCAGACCTCGCTTGCCTGGGAGAAGTTCCACGAAAGTTTGCGAGGTCCACCACCAATTCGTTGGTGGGCGGTTCCCGGGTCGAAACGGTAGATGAAGGCACCAACAGATTGGGAGACATGCCGAAGAAAGAAGGCGTGATCGAAATGGAGGGCTCCGTTGTGGAGGCTCTCCCTAACGCCATGTTCAGGGTCGAATTGACCAACAAGCACAAGGTGTTGGCCCACATCAGCGGAAAGATGCGACAGCACTACATCCGGATCCTCCCCGAGGACCGCGTGGTGGTGGAGCTTTCGCCGTACGACCTCACTCGGGGTCGCATCGTTTACCGATACAAGTAATCAAGCGTCCGAGCCACTTGGGTGGTTCGAGCGCGCAACCAGCCGATTAACAAAGGAGGCCAGACGTGAAGGTCAACCCCAGCGTCAAGCCGATCTGTGATAAGTGCAAGGTGATTCGTCGCCACGGCCGCGTCATGGTGATTTGCGAGAACCCCCGCCACAAGCAACGTCAGGGTTGATCTGCGAGGAGACCGACAGAGGTACGCCGAGCGAAGCGAGGTGTGCCGGAGGAGGTCCCCGGAGCAGATCAACAATTCAAAACCGTGACCAAGTGTTGCTAAGGCATCGCAGGGTCACAACAACTGAAAACCGTGACCAAGTGTTGCCAAAGCATCGCAAGGTCACAACAACTGGAAACCCGTGGAACAACTGCTCCAAGCAGCAGCCCACGGAAAACCAACAACAACTAAATACCTTATCAACGTGATCGCTTAGGTCTCACAGACCGAAACCACCTCCGGAGCGGATGGCCGGAGACGAGGTTCCCACCTCGTACGCATCACGCCGACACCACCGTGAACTACCGAAAGGGAAGCCAACACATGGCACGCCTTGTTGGTGTTGATCTCCCGCGCGAGAAGCGCATCGAGATCGCACTTACCTACATCTACGGCATTGGCCGTACCCGCGCCCACCAGTTGCTGGCGGAGACCGGGGTCAACCCCGACCTTCGTGTGCACGAGTTGGGTGATGAAGAGCTCGTGAAGCTCCGTGACGCGATTGAAGCCAACTTCAAGATCGAAGGTGACTTGCGCCGTGAGGTGCAAGCCGACATTCGTCGCAAGATTGAGATTGGCAGCTATCAGGGTCGCCGCCACCGCATGGGTCTGCCCGTGCGTGGCCAGCGCACCAAGACCAACGCGCGCACCCGCAAGGGCCCCAAGCGCACCGTCGCCGGCAAGAAGAAGGCCAAGTAATCCGCGGATTGCTGACCTTCTATTCACGAGAATTTCTAGGAGATAACTGATGCCTCCCAAGAGCCGCGCAGCGGCTGGCGCCAAAAAGGTGCGTCGGAAGGAAAAGAAGATCGTCGCTCAGGGCGAAGCCCACATCAAGTCGACGTTTAACAACACGATCGTCACGATCACTGACCCCACCGGTGCAGTGATCTCGTGGGCCTCAGCCGGCACCGTCGGCTTCAAGGGTTCCCGCAAGTCCACGCCGTACGCCGCACAGATGGCCGCTGAGGCTGCTGGGCGTCGGGCAATGGAGCACGGCATGAAGAAGATTGACGTATTCGTTAAGGGCCCGGGTTCGGGTCGCGAAACCGCAATCCGCTCGCTGGGTGCAATTGGGCTTGAGGTCGGCACCATCGCCGATGTCACCCCGACTCCGCACAACGGCTGCCGCCCGCCCAAACGTCGCCGGGTCTGACCGGTCGTACTGACAAGACTTAGAGGAGAAATAACCCATGGCCCGCTACACCGGCCCAATGACCAGGAAGTCACGTCGTCTCGGCGTCGACCTGGTTGGCGGCGATGCCGCCTTCGAGAAGCGCCCCTACGCCCCCGGCCAGCACGGCCGCGCTCGGGTGAAGGAGAGCGAGTACCGCAACCAGTTGCAGGAGAAGCAGAAGGCTCGCTTCACCTACGGCGTGATGGAAAAGCAGTTCCACAACTACTACGAAGAGGCAGCTCGTCGTTCCGGCAAGACCGGTGACAACCTGCTGCAGCTTCTTGAGTGCCGCCTCGACAACGTGGTCTACCGCGCAGGCTTTGCCCGCACGCGTCGCCACGCTCGTCAGCTCGTGGTGCACGGTCACTTCCTGGTGAACGGCAAGAAGGTCAACGTGCCTTCGTTCCAGGTGACCCAGCACGACGTGATCGACGTGCGCGAGAAGTCGCTGGAGATGACCCCCTTCATCGTGGCTCGTGAGACCCACGGCGAGCGGATCGTCCCGGGTTGGCTCGAGGTGCTTGCCGGTCGCATGCGCATCTTGGTTCACCAGTTGCCAGTGCGTGAGCAGATTGAACTTCCGGTTCAAGAGCAGCTCATCGTCGAGTACTACTCCAAGAAGTAGTCCTGCTTTGGAGGTGGTGCGTGAGTGCCACCTCCAAACACCAACTTCACATCTAAACCGCCACCAGTAAATTCGAGCCCTTCAAATAGCGGGCGGGTTCGGAAAGGAAACAAGAAGTGCTAATTGCACAGCGTCCTCAGTTGTCCGAGGAATCAATCGATGAGTTCCGTTCGCGGTTCGTGATTGAGCCCTTGGAGCCAGGTTTCGGTTACACCCTTGGCAACTCGCTTCGTCGTACTTTGTTGAGCTCGATCCCCGGCGCGTCGGTCACCTCGATCAAGGTCGACACCGCGTTGCACGAGTTCTCCACGATCGAAGGCGTCAAGGAAGACGTCACCGAGATCATCCTTAACCTCAAGTCGCTGGTCGTCTCTTCGGAGCACGACGAGCCCGTCACCATGTACCTGCGCAAGTCGGGTGCTGGCGACGTGACTGCTGCTGACATCGCGCCCCCGGCCGGTGTCGAGGTGCACAACCCTGACCTGAAGATCGCCACCTTGAACGACAAGGGCAAGTTGGAGATGGAACTGGTTGTCGAGCGTGGCCGTGGCTACGTCTCCTCAGTCCAGAACAAGGGTGCAGACAACGAGATTGGCCGCATGCCGGTTGACTCGATCTACTCGCCCGTTCTCAAGGTGACCTACAAGGTTGAGGCCACTCGTGTCGAGCAGCGGACCGACTTCGACAAGCTCGTGATCGATGTCGAAACCAAGCCTTCAATCCGTCCTCGTGACGCGATCGCTTCGGCTGGTAAGACCTTGGTTGAACTGTTCGGGTTGGCTCGCGAACTCAACGTCGAGGCCGAGGGCATCGACATTGGTCCTTCGCCAGTCGATGAGCAGCTTGCCGCTGACTTGGCGTTGCCGGTCGAAGACCTGCAGCTGACCGTGCGTAGCTACAACTGCCTCAAGCGCGAGGGCATCCACACCGTGGGTGAGCTCATTGGTCGCTCGGAGCAGGACCTGCTCGACATCCGCAACTTTGGCGCCAAGTCGATCGACGAGGTCAAGCTGAAGCTGCACGAGATGGGTCTCTCGCTTAAGGACAGCGCACCTGGCTTCGACCCGTCGATGATCGCGTCGTACGACGACGATTACGACGACGACGCCATCGAAGACGAGCAGTACTAATCCACTAGCAATATCTACTCAAGTACCTAACACGGCTTGGGAGAAACAGAGGGAAATGCAATGCCAACCCCCAAGAAGGGTCCCCGCCTCGGCGGTAGCCCGGCTCACCAGCGTCTGATCCTTTCGAACCTCGCCACGGCGTTGTTCGAGCACGGTCGCATCACCACCACCGAAGCCAAGGCTCGGGTGCTGCGTCCGCTTGCAGAGAAGCTGATCACCAAGGCCAAGAAGGCCGAACTCGGCACCACCGCGTCCATCGCGGCCCGCCGTGAGGTGCTCAAGACTGTGCGCGACAAGTCAGTTGTGCACGTTCTCTTCACTGAGATCGGTCCGAAGTTCGCTGACCGCCCAGGTGGCTACACCCGGATCACCAAGATCGCGCCCCGCAAGGGCGACAACGCCCCCATGGCCGTGATCGAACTGGTGAACGAGGACTACGCCCCTAAGGCACCTGCCAAGAAGAAGGCCGATAAGCCGGCCAAGGTTGAGGCAGCAAAGGTCGAAGAGCCTGCAGTTGAAGAAGCGCCAGTCGAAGAGGCTGCTGCTGAGGCGACTGAAGAAGCCTGATCAAGCATTTGATGCCCGCTTTCCCCTCGGGGGAGGCGGGCATCGTGCTTTTGCGGGTGCCACAAGCCAAGCGGGTTGCCACTGCAGGGGCACCAAGTGCAAGGATCGCCGGGTGCGTTTGCGAATCGACCTTGCCTATGACGGCACCGGGTTTCACGGGTGGGCCCGTCAGCCTGGCTTGCGCACGGTGCAGGGTGAACTCGAAGCGGCGCTCGGCACGATCTTGCGCACCGAGGTTGCCGTTACCTGTGCTGGGCGCACCGACACTGGGGTCCATGCCCGTGGTCAGGTGGTGCACGTCGATGTGGCTGACCTTGCTGAGAGCGTTGAGCGAGTGCAGCGTCGGCTAAACGGGGTGCTTGAGTCCGACGTACGCGTGCGCGCAGTGCAGGTGGCAGCCGATGGATTCGACGCCCGGTTCTCAGCCCTGTGGCGGCGCTACGTCTATCGGCTCAACGACGCTGCGATCGATCCGCTGACTCGTAACCATGTGGTGGCCTGGCCTCGGGTGCTCGACGTCGAGGCCATGAATGTCGCGGCCGGGCATCTGCTCGGCGAGCATGATTTCGCGGCGTTTTGCAAGAAGCGTGAGGGCGCGACCACGATCCGCACGCTCTTGGATCTCACGGTTGAGCGCACCCCGACTGGCGTGAGTACCACGGTGCGAGCCGATGCTTTCTGCCACTCGATGGTGCGCGCGCTCATGGGCGCGCTCGTTGCAGTGGGGGAGGGCCGCCGCGATCCCCAATGGGCGGCTGAGGTGCTCAGTGCCCGGGTTCGCGACTCGGGTGTGACGGTCATGCCCGCCAAGGGACTCACCCTTGAGGAAGTCGGCTATCCAGCCGAAGACGACATGGCTGAGCAGGCAAGTCGGGCTCGAGTGGTCCGCACGCTCCCCGAGTGATAGGGCACCGAGTGATGGGGCACGATACGCCTGTGAGTGAGGACCACTATTTCTCCGCCGACCCGACCGTGGCGTTCACCCGCACCACGGTCAACATCGATGTGTGGGGTCATCACCTGACCCTGGCCACCGGGTCGGGGGTCTTTGCTCAGGGTCGACTCGACATCGGCACCTCGGTTTTGTTGCGCGAATGCGAGCCACCAGGGCCGGGCCGCTACCTCGACCTGGGGTGTGGCTGGGGAGTCATCGGGTTGGCGATTGCCGTTGCCCAACCCGAGGCAGTGGTGGATGCGGTGGACGTGAACGAGCGTGCCGTGCTGTTGGCGAACGAAAATGCTGCCGCCCTTGGCGTGGAAGATCGCTACGTGGCAAGCACGCGCCTCCCGGGGGCGCAGTACGACGAAATCTGGAGCAACCCCCCGATTCGGATCGGCAAGCAAGCCCTGCACGAGTTGTTGCTCACCTGGCTCCCGACACTCAAACCAGGCGGTCGGATGCTTAGTGTCGTCGGCAAGAACCTGGGTGCGGACTCGCTAGCCGGCTGGCTGACCAACCAGGGCTATCCGACCACCAAACTGCACAGCGCCAAGGGGTTCAGGGTGCTGGAGACTAGTGCGCCCCTGACACGTTGAGGCCCACCACTCCGACGACGATGAGCGCCAATGAGACGACTTTGATGGTGCTGATTTCCTCACCCAGCACTGTCATGCCGATGACCGCGACGACCGCGGTGCCGACGCCAGACCAAATGGCGTAGGTGATGCTGAGGGGGATCTTCTCCACGACCACGGCGAGCAGCCAGATCGAGATCGCGTAGCCGACGATGACGACTGTGGTCCACCAGGGTTGAGTGAATCCGTGGGTCTTGGGCAGCAGCGCAGTTGAGACGATTTCGACGCCGATAGCGATCGCTAGCACTATCCACGCCCAGAGCATGGCGAGAACTCTAGCTGCGACTCTGGTAGAGATACGCAAGTGAACTACACCGCAGCCAGTGACCGATACACCCACGACAACTTCGCCTTTTGTGGCCGCAGCGGTCTGCAACTGCCCCGCCTGTCGTTGGGGTTGTGGCAAAACTTCGGCACCGACCGCAGTGAAGATGTGCAGCGGGGAATCTTGCGTCGGGCC
>CALMMO010000015.1 GCA_937868455.1 uncultured Marmoricola sp. | reverse complement strand
AGAGGCCCTCGAGGAGGTCATCGATCGCCTGGGCGATATCAACTCGATCCGAGGGAACGCGCACCTCCCTGATGAACTCCTCACCTCGTCGGCGCCATGGAGTCGTGTGTGCACCCACGATTCGCGGCGCTGACCAGTCGGTGTTGTCGATGACCACATCGGCGTTCCCGAGAGGATCACAAGTCTCGCGATAGATGCGCTGGGCGTGGAGGTACCTCTCCTGACTGGGGTGCGTCGGATCGGGACTGCTCGCATCGCGCACACTCATCCGTCGTACGCGTTCGAGGTCCTCCGCATCGAGGAACACCACGAGGTCCCAGTAGTTGACGAGCTCAGGCTTCTGGCAAAAGACACCATCGAAGACGAGCACCCCATTCGGCGGCACGGGCTCGGGTGCAGCATCGGTGGGAACGTCGTCGGTTGGGTTCAGCGCGGATGGCAAGAACGGTTCGCCAACGAGCCACGGCTCAAGCACACGTCGGCGCACGACATCGGTGTCGAAGCTGCGTTCCCACACAGTCTGGCCGGTGCGGCCATGCGCGTAGCGGTGTGCGGAGGGGTGCAGGAAATGGTCGATCCCGGTACGCCGCACCTCCCGCCCATCGTCGAGCAGCACCTGCGCGAGGGCGTCAGCGAACCGGGTCTTCCCAGCACCGTCTGGCCCGTCGATGGCCACGAGCAACGGCCGGCCGATCTGGGGGATCAGCGCGGCCACGTGCCTAAGCACGCTGAGTTGCTCGGAGTTCTCGATCGCCACCTAGCCACAATCCTGGGTGAAGTGAGAACTCGGGTACTTAACCTGGGATTTCGACACGTGCCGCGAGCCTGACGACTTACAGCGCCTCAGCGGCGGTGCGGATGGCCAGAGCCTCGGCGTACTCCTCGTTCTCGGTGCGAATGCGCGAGAGGAACGACTGAGTGCGCTCGTGCTGCGGGTTGTCGATGACCTGAGCCGGGGGGCCCTGCTCGACGACGACGCCACCATCCATGAACACCACGCGGTCAGCGACCTCGCGGGCAAAGCCCATCTCGTGAGTCACCACGATCATGGTCATGCCTTGCTCGGCGAGTTCCTTCATGACGGTGAGCACTTCACCGACAAGTTCGGGGTCGAGCGCGGAGGTGGGCTCATCAAAGAGCATCAACTTCGGCTGCATGGCCAAGGCTCGAGCAATCGCAACACGCTGCTGTTGTCCACCAGAAAGTTGCGCGGGGTAGTGACCAGCTCGGTCTTCAAGACCCACGCGCGCCAGAAGTTCATCGGCTCGCTTGGCCGCATCGCCCTTGCTCAGGCCCTTGACCTTGACGGGACCTTCCATGACGTTCTCTTTGGCAGTCATGTGCGGGAACAAGTTGAACCGCTGGAAGACCATGCCGATCTCGCGACGCTGGTGGGCGATCTGCTTGTCGTTGAGGCGGTAGAGCTTGCCCTTCTTTTCGACGTACCCAGCCAACTCACCATCCACCCAGATGCGACCGCCTTGGATCGTCTCAAGTTGATTGATGCAGCGAAGGAACGTCGTCTTGCCTGACCCCGAGGGCCCTAGCAAGCAGACAACTTCGCCCGACTCGACATCGAGATCGATGCCCTTGAGCACTTCATTGCCATGGAAATCTTTATGCACATTGACGGCGTGAACCAAAGGCTGATTCATCAGACACCACCCATCCCGCCGCCGCCACCACGCAAGCGGAGCATCGCAGCCTTGTAAGCATTGGGACTCGGAGCCTTTTGGCCAAACCCCTTGCCGAACTTCTTCTCAAGCTGCACTTGGACGATCATCAACAAGGAACAGATGATGAGGTACCACAAGCTTGCAGCCACTGCCGCTGGGAACACCTGGAACAAGCGGGCACCGATGGCGCGCACCTGGAAGAAGAGTTCGGAGTTGACCGGCACGGCCAGCAACAACGAGGTGTCCTTGACCATGGCGATCGTCTCGTTGCCTGTGGGCGGCACGATGACTCGCATTGCCTGAGGCAAGACCACCCGTCGCATCGCCATCGCGTTGCTCATGCCCAAGGCGCTGGCGGCTTCGCGTTGACCAGGGTCAACCGACAAGATGCCAGCACGGGCAATCTCAGCCATGTAGGCAGCTTCGGAGATGCCCAAGCCGATGATGCCGCCCAACAACGAAGAGAACAGTTGGTTGGCGTCCAGGTTAAAGAAGGACAGGTCTCCGTGCAGGCCGAAGAGCTTCGCGATCAGGTCGCCGAATGGCACGCCAACGGTCAGGCCGCCCGAAGATAGGGGAAACAAAATCCCCAAGGTGCCCATGATGAACAGCAGCACATAGCGCGGAATCGCGCGGAAGAACCACGTAAAGAACCATGCGACTCTCGACAACACCGGGTTGTCCGATAGCCGCATCACTGCGAAAAGCACCCCGAGTCCAACGCCCAAGATCATCGCGAAGATGGTGCCGACAATCGTGCCGAGCAACAGGCCCTCGAGCACCGGCGCCTGGAACATGATCGCGAAGACGAGCTTCCAGTTCCACGCTTCGTTAGTGAGCAAAAGCCTGACTAGTTGCGCCACGAAAATTGCAATAACCACGACCGCGACCACTCGCCACGGGTGGCGCACAGGTACGGCGTCGATCTTGCCTGGACGCTCTTCACCGTGAGCACCGGCCCCGGGAAAACCCGGGGCCGGCGTCGAGGTTGAACTCATGGGGTAAAGCTCACTTCACCGGGTTGATGGCGAACTCGGAGATGCCGCCTTGGGCGACGCCCCAGGCCTCGAGAGCCTTGTCGTAGCCACCGTCGGCCTTGAGCGACTCCAGCGCCTTCACGATCGCAGCTGAGAGGTCAGCGTTGTCCTTGGAGATGGTGTAGCCGTAAGGAGCAGCGTCGTAGATGTCGCCGAGGGATTCGAGCTTGCCGCCCGACTGCTGCACTGCGTAGGCAACGACGGGTGAGTCGGCCAGCATGGCGTCAGCCTTGCCCGCAGCAACTGCCGCGGTTGCTTCGTCCTGCTTTTCGTAACGAACGACCTTGAACGGGTTGTCGCCACATGCCTTGAGCTTGGCCGGCAGGTCATCGGTGTCTTGCACGGTGGCGGTCTGGACGGCCACGTTGAAGCCACACGCGTTGCTGGGGTCGACGCCCTTGGGGTTGCCAGCGGCCGTAGCCCACTGGGTGCCTGCGTTGAAGTAGCCGATCATGTCGACCTGCTTCTCACGGTCAGTGTTGACGGTGAACGATGAGACGCCCACGTCGTACTTGCCTGAGGTGACACCACCGATGATCGAGTCGAAGCTCGCGGGCTGCCAGTCGACCTTGAGGCCGAGCTTGGCGGCAACAGCGTTGAACAAGTCAATGTCGAAACCGATCGCGGTCTTGCCGTCGGTGTCGAGGAACTCGCTGGGAGCGTAGGACGCGTCGGTGCCGACGGTCAGCTTGCCCTTGTCCTTGATTGCTTGGGGGACCAAGGCTGCAGCAGCCTCATCCACGGTGACCTTGCCAGCGCCATCACCCTTCTTGGTGCCACCGTCAAGTGAGGTGGAGCCGCAACCGGCCAGGGCGAGCACAGCGGTCAGAGTGGCCGCTGCCAAAAGCTTCGGACGCATGTAATTTCCTCCGGATAATCGAAAACGAAGTGGGTCTAGATGTGAGCCCACCCACATTGCATCCTGCCACTGGATGTGGTGTAGGCAACACCCGCTACGCAAATTGCGACCGTGTTGTGACGGTTATTTTCAAGATTTTTGTTGCCAGGAGGTCAACGGCGATGTTTCGGTGTCGCGGCAGCTGACCCTGCCTGGTTCGGCCACTACCTCGTTCACTGGCCCGGCGAGCAGCGCCTCGGCTTGCTCCTGGGGGCTCAGCCAACTCGTGCCGCGCATCAATCTCGGGTCGGCGCCGAGGAGGGCAGGTACGTCGTCGGGGGTCACCCGCCCAAACACATCACCACTGGGCAGCACCAAAACGTTTGCGGCGAATCGGTGCCCACCAAGGTGCGAGACCTCCCAGGTCTCCTCAGGTCTCACCTTGGCCAGAGCCTCCACCACCGGCCGACCGAACTGAGCACAACAGGCGTCGCGTTTGCCTTGGGTACACACCAGATAGAGATCGGTCTGGACCGCTGGCCATTCACGTGGGTCGCTGTCAGCGATCTCGCCGAGATCCTGGAAGCGGGCACCGCGGATCCCGTCAGGTGTGGCGTAAAAGCCCCGCACCCCCTGGTGCTGCCGATCCGGGCGGCGAATCAGCAACACCTTCGAGTTTTGGTTGAGCAGGAACTCTCTGGTTTCCTCAGGCATGGGCGCTTCGCGCAGTGCATCGTGAGGCCAGGGTCCGTTGTGCTCGATGAGCAAGTACGACGCCACCTGCGGCGCAGTACCAACTAGTGACTCATCGCGGGCTCGGCTCTCAACCGAGCAGGGAACCTCAGCTGGCAACAAGTTCGGCGATGGTTCGTTGAGCCAAGACCGCCATGAACTCCCGCTGAGCCTCAGCAAGCAAACCCTGCAACTTGCAGCCGGGTGTAACCAGTGGGCAGACCGGGTTGAAGCAGTCAACGACAGGCAAGGTGCCCTCAAGCTTGGACACCACAGAGCCCACGTTGACCATGAGCCCCGCGTCGCTGATCACCAGTCCGCCAGTGCGTCCGCGTCGCGTCGAGATCCATCCGTGCTTGGCAAGGCTCTGCACGACCTTGGCCATATGGTGCCGAGGAACCTCCAGGTCAGCGGACAGGACCTGCACTGTGGTCTGTGTATCGGGCTCTTGCGCCAAGGTCATCAGCACGCGCAGCCCGATATCGGTTGCCTTTGTGAGTTGCATGATGGGTCACCTTAGATCGGCGGGGGTGCGCCGGGGAATCCCTCCTTGCACAGGACACGTGAATTTTGGTGCTTCTCCGGGCGAACTTCCACTGGAAAACTTGCGCTTCCTATATGAAGTTTTACGTG
>CALMMO010000014.1 GCA_937868455.1 uncultured Marmoricola sp. | reverse complement strand
TGAGGCGATCCCGGCGTCATGTGACAACGACAAGTGCAGGTGAGTGATGCCTAGTGCGGCGGCTCGGGCCGCGACCGTGCCGCTGAGCGCAAAACTGGGGGCGGTGGCCCCATCGCGCACGACCACGGCATCGGTCCAGACCAAACCACCGTCGGTCGACAGTGCCTTGGCGAGTGCCTCTTTGGCAGCAAACCGAGCCGCTAAAGAGGCAGGACGGTGGGCTAACTCTGACTCGACGAACAGTCGCTCGCGCAGGCCCGGGGTGCGCTCGAGCGTTTGGGTGAACCGCTCAATGTCGACAACGTCGACCCCGATGCCCACGATGGCCATGGCGTCACTCGACCGTGACGGACTTGGCCAAGTTGCGGGGCTGGTCCACGTCGTGGCCCATCTTGGTGGCCAGTTCGCAGGCAAACAGTTGGAGCGGCACCGTTGAGACCAGCGGCTGCAACAGGGTCGAGACGCGCGGCAACCGGATCACTTCGTCGGCGAAGGCAGTCACTTCTTCATCGCCATCTTCGGCCAACACGATCGTGCGGGCGCCGCGAGCACGGATCTCTTGAATCGCGCTGACCATCTTGTCGCGCAGTTGGTCACGCCCGGCTGGGGGGATCACGCAAAAGACCGGAAGGCCCTCTTCGATCAGCGCAATGGGTCCGTGCTTGAGTTCGCCGGCGGCAAACCCCTCGGCGTGGATGTAGGCAAGCTCCTTGAGCTTGAGGGCACCTTCGAGTGCCACCGGGAATCCGACGTGGCGACCCAAGAACAGCACCGACTTGGCATCGGCCAGTCGCCCGGCCAGGTCATAGATCTCGTCGGCGTTGTCGAGCAACCGCTGCACGTGGCCGGGGGCGTCGGCGAGTTCACGCACGATGGCGGCGACTTCTTCGCCGTACTTCATGCCGCGAAGTTCAGCGAGGTACAAACCCAGGAGGTAGCTGGCGATGAGTTGGGTCAAGAAGCCTTTGGTCGAAGCCACACCGATCTCAGGGCCGGCGTGGGTGTAAATCACCGCGTCGGCTTCGCGCGGAATCGTGGAGCCGTTGGTGTTGCAGATCGCCAGCACCTTGGAGCCTTGTGCACGGGCGTGGCGAAGGGCCATCAAGGTGTCTGCTGTCTCACCCGACTGCGAGACCGCCACTACCAAGGTATTGCGGGTCAAGATGGGGTCGCGGTACCTGAACTCGTGCGACAACTCGACCTCGCAGGGGATGCGGGCCCAGTGCTCAATGGCGTACTTCGCCACCAGACCTGCATAAAACGCGGTGCCGCAGGCAACGATGATGATCTTGTCGATCGAACGCAGTTCTTCATCGGAGATGCGCACTTCATCAAGTTGCAGCGCACCTGAGGTGTCGTGGCGACCCAAGAGCGCATCGGCGATCGCGCGCGGCTGCTCGAAGATCTCCTTGCGCATGAACCAGTCGTAGCCATCCTTTTCGGCTGCCGAGAGGTCCCAGTCGACGTGGTAGTGCTTGCCTTCGGCGGGGGCGCCATCAAAGTCGCTGACTGCCACGCCCTCACGGGTGATGGTGACCACCTGGTCTTGGCCAAGCTCGAGGGCTTCACGAGTGTGCTCGATGAACGCCGCCACATCAGAACCCAGGAAGTTTTCGCCCTCACCGAGCCCGACGACCAGTGGGGAGTTGCGGCGAGCGGCCACGACCCGCGAAGGGTCTTTGGAGTCCACAGCCACCAAGGTGAAAGCACCTTGGAGTTGGCGGCAGGTGGCTTGCATGGCGTGGGTGAGGTCGTTGCACGCCAACAACTCGACTTCAAGAAGTTGGGCCGCGACTTCGGTGTCGGTTTCAGAACGCATCTCAAGACCGGCTGCTTCGAGCTTCGAGCGGATCTGCGCGTAGTTCTCGATGATGCCGTTGTGGACTAACGCAACCCGCCCGGTCGCACCTAGGTGTGGGTGGGCGTTGTTGTCGGTGGGTGCACCGTGGGTGGCCCAACGGGTGTGACCGATGCCGGTGGTCGATGCAGCCAACGGGCTGCTCGCCAGTGCGCCTTCGAGGTTGCTGAGCTTGCCTGCCTTTTTGTCGTAGGCGATCTGCCCATCCACGACGAGCGCGACCCCAGCCGAGTCGTATCCGCGGTACTCCAATCGACGCAAGCCGTCGATCACCACCTGCTCAGCTTGCTTGTCTCCGACGTACCCAACGATGCCGCACATGGGCTGAAGTCTAGAGGTGCGTGGCCAGACTCACGGCATGCTGAGTGCCTCAACGAGGCTGGCATAGAGAACAATGCGCCCATGAGCACCGAGTCTTCGCCGTACGTCGAACTCGACCGCGACGATTGGGCGAGACTGGGTCACTCCACCGTGCAGCCGCTTTCGCCAGCCGAAATCGAGCGAGTCAGGGGTCTGGGTGACGAGCTAGACCTGCGCGAAGTCGAAGAGGTCTACCTGCCGCTGAGCAAGCTCCTCAGCCTTCGCGTGGCCGCAAGCGGGGTCTTGCACCGCGCCCAACAAGACTTCCTCGGTCGCCCTACTCCCCCGCGCACCCCCTTCGTGATCGGCCTGGCCGGATCGGTGGCGGTCGGCAAGTCCACCACCGCTCGCGTGCTGCGCGAGATGTTGGCTCACTGGCCTGAGCATCCACGGGTTTCGCTGGTGACCACCGACGGGTTCCTTTACCCCAATGCCGAGCTTGAAAGGCGCGGCATCTTGCACCGCAAAGGGTTCCCGGAGTCCTACGACCGCCGAGCGCTGTTGAAGTTCGTGATGGACATCAAGTCTGGTCGCGAGGTGGTGCACGCACCGACGTACTCCCACCTGGTGTACGACGTCATGCCCGACGAACCCGTGATCATCAAAGCCCCCGACATCGTCATCGTTGAGGGCCTCAACGTGCTCCAGCCTGCCCGGGTGCGAGACGACGGTCGCACCGGATTGGCAGTGAGCGACTTCTTCGACTTCACCGTCTACGTCGATGCCCGCAAGAGCGACATCCGTCGGTGGTACACCGAACGCTTCTTGCACTTGCGCGAAACGGCCTTCCGCAACCCGGCGTCGTACTTCGCCCGCTACGCCGGCCTCACCGCCGACGAAGCCCGAGCCGAGTCTCGCCGCATCTGGGACTCCATCAACGGTCCCAACCTCGACCAAAACATCGTGCCCACCAGGTCGCGAGCCACGCTGGTTTTACGAAAGGGCAGCGACCACTCAGTGAGCTACGTGCGCTTGCGCAAACTCTGAGCCTCGAATCGGCTCATGGCTAAACCAAGTGCTTCTCAAACTCCGCAAGTCGGGCCACAGGCACATAACCCAACTGATCATTCACGGCGATCATGTGGGTGTTGACCTCGGCGTTGAACGTGAGGATCTCATCGGCCTCGGGATATGCCTGCGCCAATGCCCTCATGTTGGCGATCTTGAGGGCCAGGCCGAGTCGATGGCCTCGGTGGTCGCGGTGCACCTGGGTGCCCCATTGCCACACCCGGTTCCCGTCGTACTCCGCACGCACCGTGTCGCAGTAGCCGACCACTTCTTGGCCCCACATGGCGACGGTGCGGATGCGCGAGCGGCGTTGGGCAGCCAGGAGTTGCTCGCCAATTCGGTTCGACTCGACGTCGACGGCCTCTGCTTCGTAGGACATCTCGCCCATCGGCGCCTCGGTGGTCAGTGAGGCATCCAAGACACTGACCTTGTATGCGATGTCTGCGGGTCCGCTCCCGTAGTGGCTCGTGATCGCATAGCCCGCATGGGCTGGGGCAATCGAGTCGGCGAGGTCGGTGAGGAAGTCGGGTGAGACCGGCAACGCCAGTCGGCGCATCACGTCGCCGAGGCCAAACTTGTAGCCGTGGCGTCGAGCGAACTCAGCATCAGGCACGCCCGCTGCATCTGCGGGGTCGTCCAAGGCGTGCAGCACCTCGGCGGCAATGATGTGTCGCCCCGCTGACCTAGCCATGCCTTCTAGGTGTGCCAATAGGGCAGATCCATAGCCACGGCCGCGATCTGCCGGTGCGACGAACACCTCAACCGCAGCGTGTACGAGGTGATCGAGTTGCGGAAACGAGATCGAGCCGGCCGCAACCACGCGGCCATCCACCACAGCGGAGATGTGGCGCAACTTCCGGCGTGGCCAGTCAATTGCGGTGGCCGCCAGGATTTCGGCAAATGCCCACACCATGGGGTGCGGCTTTCCGTGACGACCGGCGGCTGAGTAGGCCTCGTACCAAGCCCGCAAACCGGCTTCGTCTTGGGTGACGTCGATGAATTCCACGTCGCCGACCGTAGGCCACACCCACTGCGGGCGCACCTGATTAAAGCCCGAGTTGAGCCTTCACGACGGCTGCCAAACGGTGTGCCACCTCGTGAGCGAGTGCTTGTGTGGGGGCCTCGACCATCACCCTCACCAGCGGCTCAGTGCCTGAGGGTCGCAACAAGATTCGGCCCGAGCCGTTCAGCGCGGCCTCTTCTTCGGCCACTGCCGCGGCCAGCACCGCGTCGTCGTCGGTGCGTGACTTATCGACGTTGGGCACGTTGACCAAAATCTGCGGCAACCGCGACATGACCCCGGCCAACTCTGCGAACGACTTGCCAGTGGCCGCCATCCGATCGAGCAATTGCAGGGCGGTCAACACCCCATCGCCAGTGGTCGCGTGGTCAGACAAGATCACATGCCCCGACTGCTCGCCACCGAGGTTGTAGCCCGAAACTTTCATCGCTTCGAGAACGTAGCGATCCCCAACCTTTGTTTGGCGTACGCCGAGCCCAGCGGCCTTCATCGCCTGCACAAACCCAAGGTTGCTCATCACCGTCGCCACCACAGTGTCTTTCACCAGGCGGCCTTGCTCGTGCATCGCAAGGGCCAAGATCGCCAGGATCTGGTCACCGTCGACAATCTCGCCGGCAGCGTCAACTGCCAGGCAACGGTCAGCATCTCCGTCGAGCGCGAAGCCCACGTCAGCGCCGTGCGCAACCACTGCTGCTTGGAGTGCTCCGAGGTGGGTGGAGCCGCAGTTGTCGTTGATGTTGAGTCCGTCTGGGGAGGCGTGAATGGCAACCACATCTGCCCCGGCTGCCCGCAAAGCTGCTGGTCCGACCACGGAGGCAGCCCCGTTGGCGCAGTCGAGTACGACCTTCAGCCCGCTCAAAGAGTGCGAGATGGTGCTGGTGAGGTGCTCGACGTACTGCGAGCCAGCGCTGAACTCCGTGCGCACCCTGCCCACATCACCGCCGAGTGGTCGCTGCCACTCCTCACGCATGTGCTGCTCAATGGCCTTCTCGATGGCGTCATCGAGTTTGACCCCGCCTTTGGCCAAGAACTTGATGCCGTTGTCAGGCATCGCGTTGTGCGAGGCGCTGAGCATGACACCGAGGTCAGCGCCCATAGCGCCGGTGAGGTAGGCAACCGCAGGCGTGGGCAAGTCACCCAAGAGCACCGCGTCAACGCCGGCACTGGCCAAACCCGCCACCACAGCGGCGGAAAGAAATTGCCCTGAGATTCGAGTGTCGGTGCCGACCACCGCAAAGGGCCGGTGCCCGGCAAAACTGCCCCGCTGTGCGAGCACATGCGCGGCAGAAACGGAGAGGTCTAGGGCCAATTCAGCCGTGAGTACCCCGTTGGCCAAACCACGGACGCCATCGGTGCCGAACAGCTTCTTCATCTCAGGCGACTCCTAGCTCGCGTCCCCGGGACGATTCGCCGCAGGGCTGCGGTGTGTCCCAGAGTGCAGTGCAAGGCGGAGGAGGGAAGGCGGCCTCGAGGGCCGTCGACCGACGACAACGCCGCAATGTGCCTGGGACACATCGCAGGACTAGCGCTTGGAGAACTGGGAAGCCTTACGGGCCTTCTTGAGACCGGCCTTCTTACGCTCGATGACGCGGGCGTCACGAGTGAGCAGTCCGGCCTTCTTGAGCGAGGGACGGTTGGCTTCAACGTCGATCGCGTTGAGAGCGCGGGCCACACCCAGGCGCAGTGCGCCGGCTTGACCGGTGATGCCACCGCCGTGGATGCGGGCGATGACGTCGAAGCGGCCAACGAGGTCGGTGGTCACGAAGGGCTCGTTGACGACCTGCTGGTGCAGCTTGTTGGGGAAGTAGGAGTCGAGGGTGCGTCCGTTGACGGTCCACACTCCGGTGCCGGGAACGAGGCGAACTCGTGCGACGGCTTCCTTGCGGCGACCAGTGGCTCCGGCGGGAGCGATGGTCGCGGGGCGGGCGGGAGCGTCGGCGGGGCGGCTGCTCTCGGTTGAGTAAGCGACGCCAGCTTCGTCGACCTCGTAGGTCTCTTCGACGTCCACAGTGTTGTTCTCAGTCATTGTCATAAGTCCTTGGTACGTCGATTACTGGGAGACCTGAGTGATCTCAAACGGCTTGGCCTTCTGGGCGGCGTGCGGGTGCTCAGACCCGGAGTACACCTTGAGCTTCTTGAGCATCTGACGGCCGAGGCGGTTCTTGGGGAGCATGCCCCACACTGCCTTTTCGATGGCCTTGCGAGCGTCTTTCTCCAGCAGTTCACCGAAGGGGGTGGTGGTCAAGCCGCCTGGGTAGCCGGAGTGACGGTAGGCCATCTTGGTGGCGGCCTTGTTGCTGGACAGTGAGACCTTGGCAGCGTTGATCACGATGACGAAGTCGCCAGTGTCGACGTGGTTTGCAAACATCGCCTTGTGCTTGCCTCGCAGGAGGTTGGCAACTTGGACGGCGAGTCGGCCCAACCGCACGTCGGTGGCGTCGATGACGAGCCACTCGCGTGTGATGTCGGCGGGCTTGGGAGTGTAGGTGCGCATGCGGCGTCCACTCTCTGGTTCGTAGTGCGAGTCAGGGGGTTCCCTGAAACGTGTGGTTCTGCGACTTCTGACGAACACTGCCCGGTTCCACTTCGTCCGGGTCTGCACCGCAAACTTCACGGCGCGGCAGGAGACGCAAGGGCCAAGATTACGCCGCGCTTAGTGGTCGGGTCAAAACGGCGTCAGGTAGTGCCACGCACGGTCCTCGGAATTGTTCAGGGTTGGCGTTGGAACTAGGTTGGGGCTACCGAAACTAGAACTCTGGAGATGGCCGATGGGCGACGCCGAATCTTTGACCGTGCGTGACAACCGCACCGGCAAGGAGTACGAAATCCCGATCACCGACGGCACGATCAAGGCTGGCGATCTGGCACAGATCAAGGTTGGCGATGGCGAGCCGGGTTTGGCGACGTACGACCCTGGGTTCACTAACACTGCAAGTTGCCGCAGTTCGATCACCTACATCGATGGCGACAAGGGCATTTTGGAATACCGCGGCTACCCAATCGAGCAGTTGGCCGAGCACTCCACGTTCCTTGAAGTTGCTTACCTGTTGCTGACCGGTGAGTTGCCTGACAAGGCGCAGTACGACGACTGGGTGCACAACATCACCTATCACACGTTCGTGCACGAGAACGTGCGCGACTTCATGCAGGGTTTCCGCTACGACGCGCACCCGATGGGCATGTTGATGGCCTCTGTGGGTGCGCTCTCGACCTTCTACCCAGAGTCGAACAATGTCGATGACGCCCAGAACCGCTACATCCAGATCGTGCGGATGATCGCCAAGATGCCGACGTTGGGTGCGTGGTCTTATCGCCATGCGCAGGGCAAGCCCTACATCTATCCCGACAACGACTTGGGCTACACCGCGAACTTCTTGTCGATGCTCTTCAAGATGAGTGAGCAGAAGTACGAAGCCGACCCGCGCCTGGTGCGCGCGTTGGATGTCTTGTTCATCTTGCACGCCGACCACGAGCAGAACTGCTCGACCAACGCTGTGCGCTCGGTGGGCTCCTCCCGCGTCGACCCCTACTCAGCGGTCGCCTCAGGGGTTGGTGCCCTCTACGGCCCACTGCACGGTGGCGCCAACGAGGCTGTGTTGAAGATGCTTCGTCGCATCGGCAACAAGTCCGAGATCCCCGCGTTTGTCGAGGGTGTCAAGAACGGCAACGAGCGCCTGATGGGCTTTGGCCACCGGGTCTACAAGAACTACGACCCGCGAGCAAAGATCATCAAGAAGGCCACCGAAGACGTCTTTGAGGTGACCGGCGTCAACCCGCTGCTTGAGATCGCCCAAGAGCTTGAGCGCATTGCGCTTGAGGATGAGTACTTCGTCTCGCGCCGCCTCTACCCCAACGTCGACTTCTACTCCGGGCTGATTTATGAAGCCCTGAAGTTCCCGCCGGAGATGTTCACGGTGTTGTTCGCCA
>CALMMO010000013.1 GCA_937868455.1 uncultured Marmoricola sp. | reverse complement strand
GTTCGCCGTACTCAACGGCTCGATGTGGCGACTTCCCGCTGGCATGCTCACCGACCGCATCGGCGGGCGCAAGGTCATGACCTTCTTGCTAGCCGCGACCGCCGTACCTGCTTACCTGGTTTCCAAGGCTGATAGCTACCCGCTGTTGCTCGCCTTGGCATTCCTGGTCGGCTTCGCTGGCAACTCCTTCAGCGCCGGCATCGCCTGGAACGCCGCCTGGCAACCGCGCGAACACCAGGGCTTTGCCTTGGGCGTCTTTGGCGCGGGCAACGTCGGTGCGTCAGTCACCAAATTCATTGGCCCGCCCATCATCTTGGCGACCGCAGGCACCGTCGTATTTGGTGCATTCCAAGGAGGATGGCGCCTGATCCCCGTCGTCTACAGCGCACTGCTCGTGGTGATGGCCCTGATCACCTGGTTTGGCACACCCAAGCAGGATCAGATGCCTGGTCACAGCTTGTCGCTACGCGAACAACTCGAACCCCTCAAGCAACTCCGTGTGTGGCGATTCAGCCTGTACTACGTCGTGTTCTTTGGGGCGTACGTCGCACTGGCCGCAGTGTTGCCGCTCTACTACATCGACAACTTCAAGGTCAGCTTGGTAACCGCCGGTCTCCTCACCGCCATCTACATCTTCCCCGCATCGCTGCTGCGCCCAGTGGGTGGCTCTTTTAGTGACCGCTTTGGTGCGCGTCGCGTCATCTACTGGACCTTCGGTGCAGTCATGATCATCACCGGCATCTTGATGATGCCCAACGGTCACATCGTGATCGACCACGCAGACGGCACCCAGAGCAGTCACTTGGCGTATTCCCTTGGCATCGTGCCCTTCACTGCCTTGTTGTTCTTGCTGGGCTGCGCGATGGGCATCGGCAAGGCAGCCGTCTACAAGCACATTCCCGAATACTTCCCGGGCAACGTCGGCTCCGTCGGCGGACTCGTGGGGATGCTCGGTGGCCTCGGTGGGTTCTTCCTTCCGCCACTGTTTGCCTACACCAAAGCCTGGTCAGGCTTCCCGACCAGCACCTTCTTCGTGCTGTTCCTTTTGGCTGGAATCTCAGCCCTCTGGATGCACTGGACCGTCCTCCACATGCTCAACAAGCAATCGCCGCAACTGGCGCGCGACCTCGAACCCCGTCCCGCATAAGTAACTACTCACCTCAAGGAATGTCGACATGAGCACCACATCACCCGAGCGCCGAGGCAGCGAGTGGCTGCAGGCGTGGGACCCCGAGGCTCCCTCGTGGGACTCCAAGCTCGCCTGGAAGACCCTGTGGGTCACCACCTTCTGCTTGACCCTGGCCTTCGTTGCCTGGTTCCTGCCGAGCGCGATCATCCCCAAGCTCAACGCATTGGGGTACTCGTTCACGGCGAACCAGCTCTACTGGATGGCCGCCATGCCTGGCTTGGCCGCTGGTCTCTTCCGTCTGGTGTGGATGGTGCTCCCACCGATGATGGGCACCCGCAAGATGGTCTCCTTGACCAGCCTGCTGCTGATCGCCTCCACCCTCGGCTGGGGCGTGCGGGTGCAGTCGCCTACTGCTCCCTATTGGGAACTGATGACCTTGGCCTTCCTGGCCGGCATTGGAGGCGGTGCGTTCTCGGGGTTCATGCCGAGCACGTCCTACTTCTTCCCGCGCAGCAAACAAGGCACGGCGCTGGGACTTCAAGCCGGACTGGGTAACTTCGGTGTCTCATTGGTGCAGTTGCTCACGCCGTACCTCATCGCCATGGGCGGCCTCGCCATCTTCGGTGGCAGCCAAACCCTCCAGGTTCCAGGCAAGCCCGCGGCAACCGTGTGGTTCCAAAACGCGGCCTTCATCTGGATCCCCCTCATGGTCATCGGGGCGGCGCTGGCTTGGACGATGCTGAAGTCGGTGCCGATCCGCGCCAACATCAAGCAGCAGTTCGACATCTTCGGCAACGCCGACACCTGGTTCATGACGCTTCTCTACATCATGACCTTCGGCACGTTCTCCGGGTTGGCCGCGCAGTTCGGCTTGCTCATGGCGAACTTGTACGGCGCAGGCAACACCCAGATCGTTCAAGGCGCCGTTGCCACCGCGAAGCGCCTCGTTGATGGTTACGCCGTGCCCGACCCGGTGAAGTTTGTGTTCCTTGGCCCGCTGATCGGCGCCGGTGCCCGAGTGCTTTTCTCGCCCCTCACCGACCGCATGGGTGGCGCGATCTGGACCCTGATTTCAGGACTTGGTCTGGTTGGTTCGATCATCTATACGATTCCGGCGCTCACCCCCGACTTCACCTCGGCAGCAACCTTGGATGCCGGCTTCAACCGGTTCTTGTGGGGCATGCTCGCGATCTTCTTGTTCGCCGGAATCGGCAACGCCTCCACCTTCAAGCAGATGCCCATGATCTTCGAGCGTCGCCAAGCTGGTGGAGTCATCGGCTGGACGGGTGCAATCGCCGCCTTTGGACCGTTCTTCTTCGGCATGGGCGTCACCTTGCTCGGCCCCACGACCTTCTATTGGATCGGCGTGGTCTGGGCGGTCATGTGTGTGGGGATCACCTGGATGCGTTATGCGCGTAAGGGTGCTCCGAAGCCCAGCTGACGGTGGTGTCGGGAATCCCAGGTTAGGTACCCAAACCGGGTACTTAACCTGGGATTCCTGCGCGCCGAGCGGCGAGCACATACACGCAGTACTCCTCAGAGGCTGGGTGGAGTTCGTAGGTGCCGAATCGGTGCTCAACGACGAGCCCGGCCGCAGCGGCGTCGGCCTCAAACTCATCGGGTGCGTAGTCGCGTGCTCCGTTGGGACCATGCTTGGGATTGAAGCCGACCAGCATGCGACCGTTAGGTGCCATCAGCGACTCCAAGCCGCTGAGCACCTCGATCTCTGAGTCGGGGGCTAGGTAGACGATGACGTTGCCCACCACGACCACCAGGTCGTACGACGTGGGCTTCCCGACCTCGCTCATGAACCCCGGAGACAGGTCGATCAAGTCGGCGGTTGTGACACCAAGTTCGGGGAATGTGGCTGCGCTTTGTTTAACGAGTCCTGGGTCTTTCTCCACTGCCGTGACCCGGTGCCCACGTGCCACGAGGGCGGCGGCGACTCGGCCCATGCCCGAGCCCGCGTCGAGAACGGTGCTACGTCGGGTGACCAAGGCATCCGCGAGTCGGGCCTCACCGTCGACATCGGCGCCCTCGCGAATGAGTTCGCCAAACTTGGGGCCGTAGCCCCGGTTGGGCACGTCTTCCCATCTGGTTGTGCGTGCCATCAGAGTTCACCAATCCTTGCGATCACGGTTCCAGTTTCTTCGCACACCCAGTGTGGGTCCGGGCCACCCAGGTCGGGGTCGACGTACAAACAATGAGTTGCGTCCTCGCAGCGTGGGCACAGCGGCCAGCGACCTGCACTCGCCAGCAGCGCATCTTGCACGTCTTGGGCCACGAGCCCAACCACAAAATCCGCGCCTTCGGCCCACTGGTCGAGCCACCAGCGCCGCTGGGCCACGGCGTCCTCGAGCAGGTTGAGGTGCTCGGCGTTAGCGACAGCCGTGGCCTCAAGGTCGTGCAAAACCAGGGCTCGGGCGCGCACAAGAGCATCGGGAGGGTTCACATGCTCATTGTGGAGTACGTCGACCTTGCCCATCCCCACCGGGAACAGTGGACGCCCGAGCCACGTTTGATCTCTCGACGGCTCAAAAGAATCGTCGCAATCTGTGAAATACCTGGCAGACTAGAGGCTCCTGGCTTGCTTAGGTGAAGGAGACGCACCACATGCGCAGCAACAACCCCGTATTCACTCGCGTTGACGGCTTTAACGGCCGCAATGCGGTCTACCCCGGCAACGGGCAAACCTACGAAGGCTACGGATCGCCTGTCGGGTTTGAACCTTCCAGCGCACCTGCCGCACGCATGACTATTGACTCGGTCATCAACCGCACCGGCATGTCGCTGGGGGTGCTCATCATCACGGCAGCGGCCACCTGGATGCTCACTGGTGACATTCGCTTCGACCCAGCTGCCGCGAGCAAGCTCTACATGTTGGTGATGGTCGGTGCCGTCGGCGGTTTCGTGCTCTCGCTGGTCAACAGCTTCAAGAAGGTCGTGAGCCCGCCCCTGGTGTTGGCTTACGCCGCTCTCGAGGGCGTGTTTGTCGGTGGAATGAGCAAGATGTTCCAAGATGCCTTTGGCGGTGGTGTGGTCACAGGCGCAGTGCTCGGCACTGTGACTGCTTTCGCGGGCACCTTAGCGGCGTACAAGTTCTTCAACATCAAGGTCGGCAACAAGTTCCGCACCTGGGTAATCGGCGCCATGTTCGGCTTCGTGGCCCTGTCGCTGCTC
>CALMMO010000012.1 GCA_937868455.1 uncultured Marmoricola sp. | reverse complement strand
CTCGACAAGATGGGTTGGCGCTGCTCAGACACCGCCTCGCTTTCGTACGTCGACGCCCGAGTGCCCGCCGCCAATCTGATCGGCGCCGAAGGCTCGGGGTTCTATCAAATCGCCGACCAGTTCGTTGTGGAGCGCGTCGCCCTCGCCGTACACGCCTATGGCATTGCTCAGCGATGCGTGCAGTTGACCTCGCAGTACGTCAAAGAGCGCGAGACGTTCGGCAAGCCGTTGAGTTCGCGCCAAGTCGTGCGACACAAACTCGTCGACATGCATCGCGCGGCCGAGGTGGCCAAGGCCTACACGCACCTGGTCGCACAACGACACGTCGCAGGCGAGTCAGTGATTGCCGAAGCCTGCCTAGCCAAGAACCAAGCCGTCGAGGCATGCACGTTTGTCGTCGACGCCGCCGTACAACTGCATGGCGGCACTGGCTACATGCACGAATCCGAGGTCGAACGCCACTACCGCGACGCCCGCATCTTGGGCATCGGAGGAGGAGCAACCGAAGTGCTCAATGACTTAGCTGCGCGATTGTTGGGGTACGCCGGATGAGCGCGAACCGCGAGGCCATGTTGGCCAAGATCGCCGCCCTTGAGGAGCAGCAAGCGGTCGCGGTGGCCGGAGGCGGCGAGAAGTACGTCGAGCGCCACCATGCCCGCGGCAAACTGCTGCCTCGGGAGCGGATCGAACTTCTCATCGATGAAGGTTCGGCCTTCCTCGAACTCTCCCCGCTGGCCGGTTGGGGCTCCGACTTCACCGTCGGCGCATCGGTGGTGACTGGCATCGGCGTGGTTGAAGGGGTCGAGTGCTTGATCTCGGCCAACGACCCGACCGTCAAGGGTGGGGCCTCTAATCCATGGACGGTTAAGAAGATCTTTCGGGCCGCCCAGATCGCCGAGGAAAACAACCTCCCGACCATCTCATTGGTGGAGTCGGGTGGGGCTGACCTGCCGACGCAGAAGGAGATCTTCATCCCTGGCGGCAAACTCTTTCGCGATCTGACTCGGGCCTCGGCTCGGCGGCAGCCGACCATCGCGCTGGTGTTTGGTAACTCCACGGCTGGCGGGGCCTATGTGCCTGGCATGAGTGACTACACGGTCATGGTCAAGGAGCAGGCGAAGGTCTTCCTCGGCGGTCCGCCCTTGGTCAAAATGGCCACCGGCGAAGACGCCGATGATGAGTCGCTGGGCGGTGCCGAAATGCACGCCCGAGTCTCGGGGTTGGCCGACTATTTGGCAGTCGATGAACTCGACGCGATTCGCATCGGTCGGCGGATTGTGGCCCGGTTGAACCGTCGTACTTCACCCAAGCGTTTGTCACATAACCCAGGTTGCAACCTAGGTGAAGTGCCACATGGGGTACTTGACCTGGGCTTTCGACAGGCGTACGCCGAGCCCGACGTCAACCCCGACGACCTGCTCGATCTCATCCCCAGCGACCTCAAAGAGCCCTTTGATCCCCGGGAAGTGATCCGGCACTTGGCCGACGGGATCGGTCCCGACAATGGGGCTTGGTTTGATGAATTCAAACCGCTATATGGGCCCTCGCTTGTCACGGGATGGGCCAAGATTCACGGTCGGCAAGTGGGGATCGTGGCGAACGCTCAAGGGGTGCTCTTTAGCGAGGAGGCGCAGAAGGCGACTCAGTTCATCCAGTTGGCCAACCAGATCGACGTACCCCTCTTGTTCTTGCACAACACCACCGGTTACATGGTCGGGGCGCAATATGAACAGGGCGGCATCATCAAGCACGGCGCGCAGATGATCAACGCGGTCTCGAACTCCACGGTGCCGCACATCTCGATCATCATGGGTGCGTCCTACGGTGCTGGAAATTACGGCATGAACGGTCGCGCCTTCGACCCGCGCTTCCTGTTCACCTGGCCTTCTGCGAAGTCGGCGGTGATGGGTCCGGCTCAGTTGGCCGGAGTGCTGTCGATCGTGGCCCGGGCTGCGTCGGAGGCGCGCGGCAAGGAGTACGACGACGATGCCGACGCCGCCATGCGGGCCTTCATCGAAGCGAGTGTGGAGGAGCAGAGCCTGCCGTTCTTCCTCTCCGGGA
>CALMMO010000011.1 GCA_937868455.1 uncultured Marmoricola sp. | reverse complement strand
GAAAGACTTCGCAATTTGACGCGGACGCCGCTACCGGCATTTGTACCTGCCAAGAACTCTGCCTGCAGTGCCCGGTTCTCCGCGGTGAGTTCCACGATCGAGGCGCGCCGAGTTGCCAGCGACTGTTGGCTCGCCTTGATTTGCTTGACCAACTGTCCGCGATCGGCCTCATCAGCAGCTGCGCTGCGGGTGGTTTGACTCGAAGCCATGGCGATGAGCAGTCCGAACGCCAGCAAGGCAATGCCAGCCCCAAGCCCAAAGCGTCGAGAGCTTTGAGCCTCAGTGCGTTCGGCGACCAGGGCGTACTCGTCCTCAACTGTGTGCTGCATCGTGTACTCGAGCAGGCCGAGGCGGATGCGCTCGTGCTGTTGATCAACCGGCGTCGGCATGTGAGGACCTTGGATCAGGCTGGCTCAATAACTTCTTCACCTGCCATGCGTACAAAATGCCGGCCCACCAATACAGGCCAAGGCCCCACATGGTGAAGGCCCAGCCGAAGACCAATGCCAACTGATTGATCGCTAACGGCCCGTTACCTAGCAGCAAGAGTGGGAAGGCGTAGAGCAGTGCCGCCGTGGCTGCCTTGCCCAGGAAATGAACCGGCAACGCCGAATAGCCTCGAGTGCGCAAGAACGGCACCAAGATCCACAACAATGCGTCACGTAGGGGTACGGCGACCGCGAGCCACAGCGGAATGATGTCTCGAAGAAACAACCCGATAACGGCAGCCAGGATGTAGAAGCGGTCGACCACCGGGTCGAGGATCTCCCCCAGCTTGGATTGCTGGTTGAGCTTGCGCGCAAGATATCCGTCGAGCCAATCGGTGAGACCCATGGCCATCAAGAGTCCCAGTGCCAATTCGTCTTTGCGTGGGCCTAGGACCAGCCAAAGAAAGACGGGGACTCCGAGCAGTCTTATGAAGCTGAGAAGGTTGGGAATCGTCCACACAGCAGACCGTGGGGCCACGCGTGCACTCACTGATTCCCCCTCCTTGACCACTGGATGTGAAGGTCAGCCTAACTGCGTGGCCGGAGGTTCGCTTGTTAGGGCACTCGAAGATCACTGACGCACACGTAGCCACCCCACGGGATAAGCGCCCGAACTCGTGCGCCCGGTGTTAGCCAGATGCATAGGCGCGCTGTAGCCGCTGGGGTCTAACACTTCGACGAGCAACTGGTATCGGCCTGGCGTGAGCCCGGAGACGCGCATCTGTGGTCGATCGGTCTTAGTGCCAACGGCCAGACCGCGTAGGTCCAAAGCGCTCTCCCCAGTCCACACCTGTGTGCCCAATCCGTTTCGAAGTACCAACCGGACTCGCCACGGGTCGTAGGTAGGGGCCGAACCACTTTGCGCCCAGGTCATGGCTGGTGTGTAAGTCACACCTTGGCGAATGGAGTAGGGCAATGACACCGATTTGAGTTGATAGCGATATCCGGCATTGCGGCCGGCAGCTACGTACGCCGCTTGTTGGGCTGAACTCATGTCTGCGTACTGCAGTCGCATGCTGCGCGACGACGTGGTGCTGATGTGCCATTGAGAAACCTGTGCGGAACCCACGACCGGATCGCCTGTGGTGGCCCACTCCGAGAAGAAGGGACGGGTTCGCCAAACACCTTGCAGTCGTGCATCCACTGTCACCATCGAGTGCATATTGGGCGCTCCAAGACTGTCGGTGCGCAGTCCCATGAGTGGATTGCTTTCCAGCGCCCACAGCGTGAAATCGACGGGTGTCATGGTGTTGATGAGTAAGTGTTTACTTGGGAAAGCGTTGTTGACTGCCATCACGATGCGCCGCATTGAGTCTGTTGAACCCGACTCTCCGTCTTCGCCATTACTCACCCACCACTCGCCGTAACGCCCGTAGCCACCAACGTCGACGTACCCAAGGGCTGGGTCGCTGCCATAACGCTCCCCAAGAGCAGCCATGAGCTCTTCCCACTGCGACAAGAACTCCTCGCTGTTCCAGTCAGGAGCACCGCTGGCTTGCAGGGGGATGAAAGTGGGAGCCAAGTCAGGCCAGGTCGCTTTATCGTCGCGGTAGGTCATCCAGCAGCCAGGGCAGTAGGCCATCACCCTGAACCCGAACTTGGAGTTCGTTGCCCTGGCTTGCTCGATGCCTGCGTCGAGGTAGCTGAAGTTGAACTCGTTGTCTCGCGGTTCGAGGCGTCCCCAATAGACCTGGTCGCGCAAATAGGTGTCGGTAGCGGGCAGCGCCGTGGTCTGACTGTCGTAGTTCATCCAGCGGTAATGGCCGCGCATCGGGTTAGTCACTATTGACGTCGATGGCACGAGGCCTGGGCGGTAGACACGCGCCGAAGGCGAGGTGATCGCGCCCTGTGCAGGCAGGGCCAACGTGAGTGTGAGTGCAGCTGCGACGTACGCCGCGGCGACGAGCCTGACCTTGCGAAACTTATCCCGAGTTAAGAGTTGCATGTTTCAAGTGCAACAAGTTGAACATTCAATCGCAATCAAACTCTGAGACAGGTTTGCGCATGCACAAACCTGCAACTTTGAGATGACATTCGTACAAGTAGGCGCGAGGCTCAGAACACCTGGGGGAAGTTCTCCACTGCCATCACGAGGCCGATGAGTAGGAGCAGGCCAGCA
>CALMMO010000010.1 GCA_937868455.1 uncultured Marmoricola sp. | reverse complement strand
ATCGAGAGGCGGCTTGGAACATAGCGAAGCCGCGGGCTCTTGCGCATGCCAGGGCCGACGAACGAAGTCTCCAAGACCATGCCTTCACGGTCCGGAATGCCTTTTTGCGGGTTGAGCACGCACAGACGCCAGCGATCCAAGCCCGCGTCAATCTCTGCCAACGTCTGCAGCGGAGTGGCGAAGTTCCCCGAGGTCACCACACGAGGTTCGGCGGGAAGATTCGGGATTGCTTTGATCAAGTCAAGGAGCGCGCTCACCGCCACAGTCTAGAAGCGTGCCGGCTCCCGATAGACGCCCCATTCGGCTCGCAGTGCGTCGCAAATCTCACCAAGCGTCGCCTCGACTCGGCACGCGGCAAGCATGGGCTCGACCATGTTGGCTCCACTCCGGGCTGCCTGGATCATCTCGCCCAGTGCGGCCTGCACTGCGGCCTCATCACGAGCCGCCTTGCGAGCGCGCAGCAACGCGACCTGTTCGGTCTCGACTTCATGGCTGACCCGCATGATGTCCAACTCCGCACTCACCGACTCCAGGTGCGTGTTGACCCCCACCACCAACTTCTCCCCCTTTTCCAAGGCGCGTTGGTAGTTGAAGGCTGCATCGGCGATCTCAGACATGAACCAACCGTCTTCAATGCCTCGCAAGAGTCCCTTAGTGATCGGTTTGTCGGCTGTGGAGCGAGCCAGCGCCTCTGTGTCGTTGTGGGTGAGTGTTGACCCACCCAAACTCAAAATCTTGTCGAAAATGCAGTTCGCCTCAGCCTCGATCTGATCCGTCAGCGCTTCGAGGTACCACGATCCACCCAGCGGATCAGCCACATTCGTCACGCCGATCTCATCCATGATCACCTGTTGAGTGCGCAAGGCAATCTCAGCGGCCTGCTCACTGGGCAACGCCAGCGTTTCGTCGAGGGCATTGGTGTGCAACGAGTTCGTGCCACCCAACACCCCGGCAAGCGCCTCGATGGCGGTGCGGACCACGTTGTTATACGGCTGCTGGGCGGTCAACGACACCCCTGCCGTTTGCGTATGGAAACGCATCCACTGCGCTTTGGGGCTGGTGGCGCCGTAAACATCGCGCATCCAGCGCGCCCAAATCCGTCGAGCCGCGCGGAACTTCGCGATCTCCTCAAAGAAGTCCAGGTGCGCGTCGAAGAAGAAGCTCAGGCCCGGGGCAAAGACGTTGACGTCGAGGCCGCGGGAGAGGCCGAGTTCGACGTACCCAAATCCATCGGCCAGTGTGAATGCGAGTTCTTGAGCGGCAGTGCTGCCCGCCTCACGGATGTGATAGCCGCTGACGCTGAGGGGCTTGTACGCCGCGATGTTGGCCGCGCAGTACTCCATCAGATCGCCGATCAACCGCAGGTGCGGTTCGGGCCCAAAGAGCCACTCCTTTTGAGCGATGTACTCCTTGAAGATGTCTGTTTGCAGCGTGCCGTTGAGGATCGTGGTGTCGACGCCTTGGCGTTCGGCAGCGACGAGGTACATGCAAAAGATGGGGACTGCCGGCCCGCTGATCGTCATGCTGGTGGTGACTTCGCCCAGCGGGATGCCCTCGAAGAGCACGTCCATGTCAGCAGCCGAATCGATCGCGACACCGCAATGCCCGACCTCGCCCAGGGCCATCGGATCATCGGAGTCTCGGCCCATCAACGTCGGCATATCGAAGGCTACGCTGAGGCCACCGCCGCCACGACCAAGGATCATCTTGTAGCGCTCGTTGGTCTGTTGCGCGTTGCCAAAGCCTGCGAACTGACGAATCGTCCAGGGCCGACCGCGATGACCCGTGGCATGGAGTCCGCGGGTGAACGGGAACTCGCCGGGCCACTCCCCCTCATCGGTGCCGTAGGCCGGTTCGACCTCCAGTCCAGAAAGAGTCGTGAAGTCCGCATCGCGGATCAGCCCCTTGGCCTGGGCCTCCGCGTAGCGGTTTTCCCATCGCTGACGGGCTGTGAGCCTCGTCTCATCGCTCATGGGGGGATCCTATGCCGGGGCTCGGGCGCCTTGGTGGTTGGTCGCGGGCTGCTTGCGTCATAAGAACTGGTTCCACTTCACCTAGCAGTTCCTCACCTCACCTAGATTGCAACCTGGGTGAAGTGCCAATTCGGGTACATAACCTGGGATTTCGACACCCGGCGCTAGGGTGAACGCCGATGGCTCACACACCCCGACTGATCTTGGCCTCCGCATCGCCCGCGAGGCTCATCACGCTACGCAACGCCGGACTCGAGCCGGAGGTGATCGTGAGCGGAGTCGACGAAGACAACGTCGATGAGGCCACTCCAGCTGAGACTGCGTTGAAACTGGCTCAACTCAAGGCGGTTGCCGTTGCGGCGCACGAGCCTCGGAGTTTGGTGATCGGATGTGACTCACTCTTGGAGTTTGAGGGGCGCACCCTAGGCAAGCCGGTCGATGCCGACGATGCGATCCGGCGCTGGAAGATGATGCGCGGGCGATCTGGGGTCCTGCACACCGGGCACTGCCTGATCGACAACCATCGCGAAGTGTGGGTGAGTCGCACCGCCTCGACCAAGGTGCGGTTTGCGCAGGTGCGCGATGAGGAGATTGCGGCGTACGTCGCCACCGGCGAACCCCTGCGCGTCGCGGGCGCCTTCACCATCGACGGCCTAGGGTCGGCATTCATTAGCGGGATCAGTGGCGACCCCCACAACGTCGTGGGGATCAGCGTGCCACTGTTGCGGCTGATGTTTGAGGAGATCGGCTACAACTGGACCGACTTCTGGGCCAGATAGCCCCTACTCCACCGGCAATCCGAGCCCTCTAGCGATCAGCATGCGCTGGACTTCTGAGGTGCCCTCACCGATCTCGAGGATCTTGGCGTCGCGGTAGAAGCGAGCCACGGGATACTCCTCCATGAACCCGTAGCCACCAAACACCTGCGTCGCGATGCGGGTCGCGGTCACGGCCGATTCGGTGGCATATAACTTCGCGATCGACGCCGCGTGCTTGAACTTCGCGGCGCTCGCGCCGGAGTCTTTGAGCGCAGCGGCCTGATAGGTCAAGGCACGAGCCGCATGCAACAGCACTTCCATGTCGGCGATCTGGAATGCAACACCCTGCTTGCGACCGATGGGGCCACCGAAGGTTTGGCGCTGGCCGGCGTACTCAACACTCATGTCGACGCAGGCCTGGATGCAGCCCACCGCCAACGCGGCAATCGCCACTCGCCCGTCATCAAGCGTGGCCAAGAACTGGGCGAACCCGCGCCCGCGCTCCCCCAAAAGGTTCGCCTCCGGCACGCGGGCGTCGGTGAAGCTCAGCGGGTGGGTGTCAGAGGCGTTCCACCCCAATTTGTCGTACGCCGCCTCAACCTCAAACCCAGGAGTCGAGTTCGGCACGATGATCGCCGAAATCTCCGGCCGGCCCGCGTTATCGCCCGTGCGGGCAGTGATCGTGACCAAGGACGTGATCTCAGAACCGGAGTTCGTAATGAACTGCTTCGAGCCGTTGATCACCCACTCGCCGCCATCAAGGTCGGCCTTGGTCTTGGTCGCACCCGCGTCTGAACCTGCGCCGGGTTCGGTGAGACCAAATCCAGCCAAAGTCCGGCCGGCCACCAAGTCAGGCAGCCACTGATCCTTCTGGGCTTGGGTGCCAAAGGTCAGGATCGGGTTGATGCCCAGGCCCACAGCGGCCTCCAAGGTGATCCCCATGGCTTGGTCAACGCGACCAATCTCCTCGATGGCTAGGCACAACGAAGTGAAGGCACCATCCTCTCCGGTGAGTCCCGCGCCGCCGAACTCCTCGGGGGCAGTGAGCCCCATCAACCCCAGCTCGCCCATCTTGTGGACCACATCAACCGGGAAGTGGTGAGCCTTGTCCCAGGCAGCAATATGAGGGGCGATCTCCCCCTCAGCGAAGTCGCGGACAGTGTGGCGAAATGCCTCAAGTTCGGGGGTGAGCTGCATACTGGAGATGCTACCCCGAGAGGTTAACGATCGCTAACCGAATCGGGTGTTGGTTTCACCGGGTACCCGGTGAAACTTGCGCTTCCCATGTGAAACTTCACATGGG
>CALMMO010000009.1 GCA_937868455.1 uncultured Marmoricola sp. | reverse complement strand
CGCTGCTGGTGCACGGCGACGCCGCGTTCGCTGGTCAAGGCGTGGTCGCTGAGACGCTCAACCTCTCTCAACTGCGCGGCTACCGCACCGGCGGCACCATCCATGTGGTCGTCAACAACCAGGTCGGGTTCACCACCTCCCCCGCCTCATCGCGCTCCAGCCTCTACTGCACCGACGTGGCCCGGATGGTGCAAGCACCGATCTTCCGCGTCGACGGAGATGACCCCGAGGCCTGCATGCGGGTGGCTCGGCTCGCGTTCGAATACCGCCAGGCATTCAAGAAGGACGTCGTCATCGACTTGGTGTGCTACCGCCGCCGCGGCCACAACGAAGGCGACGATCCTTCGTACACCCAGCCGTTGATGTATGACCTCATCGAGCAAAAGCGTTCGGTGCGCAAGCTCTACACCGAGTCGCTGATCGGTCGTGGCGACATCACCATCGAAGAAGCTGAGCAGGTCCTCAAGGACTACCAGCGCAAGCTCGAGGGCGTCTTTACCGACGTTCGCGATGCCGGCGAGGGCCCCAGCGAGTGGACCACCGTGCCGCATTACCCGATGAAGGCCAACGACACCTACAGCACCGCGATCTCTGATGAGACGTTGAAGCGAATCGCCGACGCCCACGTCAGCGCACCCATTGGCTTCACCGTGCACCCGAAGGTCAAGCCACAGTTGGAGCGCCGCGCAGCCGCCATCGCTGCTGGCCCGATCGACTGGGGCACCGCCGAAATCTTGGCGTTCGGGTCACTGCTCATGGAAGGGCGTCCCGTGCGCCTGGCCGGGCAAGACTCGCGTCGTGGCACCTTCGTGCAGCGGTTCGCGACGATCATCGATCGCGACAACGCTGACGAGTGGACCCCCCTGGCCAACCTCAGCGAGGACCAGGCTCCGTTCTACGTCTACGACTCGCTGCTTTCTGAGTACGCCGCACTCGGCTTCGAATACGGCTACTCCGTGGCCCGCCCCAATGCTTTGACCTTGTGGGAAGCCCAGTTCGGCGACTTCGTCAACGGAGCCCAAACGATCATCGACGAGTTCATCACCTCCTCTGAGACCAAGTGGGGCCAGCAATCTGGCGTCGTACTCCTCTTGCCGCATGGCTACGAAGGCCAAGGCCCCGACCACTCCTCAGGGCGCATCGAGCGCTTCATGACGTTGGCCGCCGATGAGGCTTTTGTCGTTGCTCAGCCCTCCTCGCCTGCCTCGCACTTCCACTTGCTGCGTCGCCACGCGTTGGGCGAGGAGCACATGCCTCTGATCGTGTTTGCGCCCAAGTCGATGCTCAAGCGCAAGGAGGCGGCTTCGCTTCCCGCAGAGTTCACCTCCGGCACCTTCGAGCCGCTCATCGGCGACTCGGTGCTCGACCCGGCCTCGGTTGACACCCTGCTGCTGTGCTCGGGCCGGATCACCTGGGACCTCATGGTCGAGCGTGACCGCGTGCAGCCGGAGACGAAGACCACCGCGATCGCTCGGGTCGAGCAGCTTTACCCCCGCCCCGAGCAACAACTGCTCGCCGAGGTCAAGCGCTACCCCAACCTCAAGTCGATCCGCTGGGTGCAAGACGAGCCGGCCAACATGGGCGCAGCTCCGCACTTCCAGCTCAACCTCTTCGGACTGCTCGACCTGCCTGTGCAGGTCATCTCGCGGCCTGCCTCTAGCTCGCCTTCGGTGGGTCAAATGAAGCGCCACGTGGAGCAGCAGCAGGAGTTGATCAACGCCGCGTTCGCCCCAGTGGAGGGCTGATGTACTTCACCGATCGTGGCGTCGAAGAACTCGCCAAGCGACGAGGCGAAGAAGAAGTCAGCTTGGCGTGGCTTGCTGACCGACTCTCTGAGTTCACTGACGTGCACCCAGAATTTGAGGTTGCTGTCGAGCGGTTCGCCACCTGGCTGGCCCGACTTGATGACGACCTCGACGACGAGTGACTCGCATCGAACGACGACCCGCCACTCTCGAAATTCCCGCGCGCCGATCGCGGCACCTCAATTAGGGTGCGCTCCATGATCCGCCTTGTTGTTCCATCGGTTGACTATCACCGCTCATGGCTAGCGGCAGCTGAGGAGTTCGCGCAGACCGGTGAATACATGCATGGATCTGGGCTGGCACCCGATGACATGGCTGACGAAGACGTCATGGGCACGATCTTTCGCCCATCGAAGATGACCTCGACCGAGGTGTTCGCTCAGTTTTGCCACGAGATGCGCGAGCGCACCAAGCGTGACGTGGTTGAGCCTTTGGGGTGGGTGCCCGACTCGAAGCTCTTCATCGTCGAAGGCAATGAATTCGTCGGCTCAGCCTCGATACGGCACGAACTCAACGACTGGCTGCTCCGCGAGGGCGGCCACATCGGCTATTCGGTGCGGCCCAGTGCACGCCGTCGAGGAATAGCGACCGAGGCCCTTCGTCAGGGTCTCGACCTGGCTCGAGGCCTGGGCATCGACCGTGCGCTGGTCACCTGCAAGGACGACAACCTCGCCTCAGCCGGCACCATCGAGAAGAACGGTGGCGTGCTGGAAAACGTCCTCGACGGCAACCGCCGCTACTGGATCGATCTCTAGTTCGGTTCTGGCGACTCGGCCTTGTTGGGCAGGCGCCACACCAAGATGAGTACCACGAGCGCCACCCCCGCCGAGATCGCAAACGACACCCGCATCCCGCCGAGGTTGGCTAGCTGCGGCGAAACGCCTTGACCGGTCAGGGTCGCGGCATGGGCTGTCATCACCATGACCACCAAGGCGGTTCCGAACGCCCCGGCCACCTGTTGCACAGTGCCCAGTAGTGAACTGCCGTGGCTGTAGAGCCGGTGCGGCACTACCCCGAGGCCCATGGTGAACAGCGGCGTGAACAGCAGTGCCAAACCCATCATGAGGATCAGGTGCAAGATCACCAACAACCAGACTGGAGTCGTCATGGTGATGTTTGCGTAGCCGATGAAGGCCACCACCATCGCTACGGCTCCGGGAATGACCAGCCGGCGGGCGCCTTTGGCGTCGTACCAGCGGCCCACGCGGGGCCCAAGCAGACCCATCATCATGCCGCCGGGCATGACGAGCAGCCCGGTTTGCAGCGGGGTGAATTCGCGGACCTGCTGCAGATAAAGCTGGAGCAAGATCATTGACCCGAGCATGCTCAAGAAGGCCAGCGACATGGCTGCCATCGAGATCCGAAACACCGGGATCTTCAAGGTGCGCAGGTCGAGTAGCGGGCGATCTTCGCGTTGCAGCACCAGTTGCCGCCACACGAACGCAGCCACCAACACAGCGCCAGCGACTAGGCAGGCAAGCGGGATCAACTTGTCGGCATAAACACCGATCTCGCTGAGTCCAAAGACCAGGCTCGAGAAGCCCAAGGTCGCCATCGCAACGCTGGCCCAGTCGACGTGCACCTGCTGCACAACGCCGACGTTCTCGAGATTGCGATATCCAGCGAGCGTCACGAGCAAAACGATGGGGAGTACGACGGCGAAGATCAGCCGCCACGAGCCCAATTGCAGCAGCAGCCCTGACAGCGTGGGCCCGAGCGCCGGCGCCACCGAGATCGCGAGCGTGACGTTACCCATGACCCGGCCGCGGTCTTGTTCGGGTACGACGTTCATCAGTGTGGTCATCAGCAACGGCATCATCACCGCAGTGCCGCTGGCCTGGATGATGCGAGCCACCAACAGCACTGGGAATCCCCAGGCCACTCCGGCTAGCAACGTGCCCACAGCAAAGACCCCCATCGCGATGAGGAAGGCCGCGCGCGTGGTCACCTGCTGCAGGAACCAACCCGTGATCGGAATGACAGCCGCCATCGCCAGCAGGAACGCCGTCGAAAGCCACTGCGCTGCGCTGGCCGAGACCTCGAAGTCGGCCATCAGCCGTGGAATCGCCGTGAGCAGGGTCGTCTCGTTGAGGATCACCACAAAGGTCGCCGTCACCAGCCACTTGATCACCGTCGGTGTCGCGCCGCCCTTGGTAGCGGTGGGCCGGGCAGCAGCGGGTGTCATGAAGGTCCTTGTGGTTGATTGCTTCGCTCGGTCAGACTCCGCTCGGAATCCGGTGGTCAGCAGAAGCTCGGTCTCCGATGGTCGCTGATGGGCCCCCTCACGGGCAAACCGATTACGGCGAACGTCGTACAGATCACGAAGGTGCTCGGTCTGGCCAGTCGATGCACGCTGACCCTTGTGGCTGCTGCTTCACCCGGATGTTTGTCGCTTTGCCCGGATGATCCTCCCCGCAAGGCGCCAAAGTCACAGGTTTACTTGTGACTTTTCGCGGGGTCTCGGGCGACCAAACATCACGTCAGTGACGGTCGCATCAGGGGGCATGTCGAGCACCCCGAGGATGCTGGCTGCGACGGTCTCAGGTTGGGTCCACTGCGAGGGGTCGTAGGTCCGACCTTCTTGCTTATGCACCATTTGCTGCATGGGGGTGGCGGTTCGGCCGGGGTAAACCGTGGCCACTCGAACAGCTGGCTCCTCGGCTCGCAGTGACTCAGCGAGGGCGCGCAGGCCGAACTTGCTGGCGGAGTATGCCGACCAACCGGCACCTGCTGTGAGTCCAGCCGTTGAGTTCACGAAAACAACGCTGCCAAGGCTGGCTCGCAGCGCGGGGAGGAGTTCTCGGGTCACCACTGCCGGGGCGAGGAGGTTCACTGCGAGTTGGTGCTCCCAGCTATCAAGTCGGGCGGCACCAACAGGCGCCAACGCCACCACTCCGGCGCAATGCACGAGCGCGTCGACGGTGCCTTCAATCTCACGGCCGAGTCCATGCAAGGTGCCTGGCTCGGCGAGGTCGGCCACCACGAACTCGGCAGCCGGGAAGTCCGCCTGCATCGCGGCTGCGCGTTCGGCGCTTCGCACCAACAAGACGAGTTGATCACCGCGGTCACGAAACATCAGCGCCAAGGCGTGCCCGATCCCCGACCCGGCGCCGGTGAGCACGACTCTCATCGCGTGAAAACGATCTTGCCGAAGATGTCTCCGGTCTCAAGGGCTGCAAAGCCCTCGGCGGCCTGCTCCATGGGCAGCACCCGGTCGATGAGCGGACGAGCGCCACTGGCATCGAGCAGACCAATCAGCCCGGCAAGGTCTGCCCTGGTGCCCATGGTGGAGCCGATGATCTGCAGTTGCAGGAAGAAGATTCGAGTCAGTTCGGCGTCGTCGAGGTTGGGGCCACTCGTCGTACCCGAAATCACGATCTTGCCCCCGGGTCGCAACGAGCGCACCGAGTGGCTCCAGGTGGCCCGACCAACGGTCTCCATGACGGCATCAACGCGCACTGGCAGTCGCGCTCCAGACTCATATGCCTCATGTGCACCGATCTCGATGGCCCGAGCCCGCTTGGCCTCATCTCGACTGGTCACCAGCACCTTGAGCCCGCCGGCTCGAGCCAGTGTGATCAACGCCGTTGCCACTCCCCCACCCGCGCCTTGCACGAGCACGGTTTCGCCGGGCTTGAGGTTGCCTTGCACAAACAGCATTCGGTACGCCGTGAGCCACGCAGTCGGCAAACAAGCGGCCTCTTCAAAGCTCATGCCAGCCGGTTTGGCGATCAAGTTCGCTTTGGGTACGACGACTCGATCGGCAAATGTGCCTTGGTATCGCTCCGACAGAATGCTGCGCCGAGGGTCGAGGGTTTCATCACCACTCCAAGCCGGATCTCCCACGATGGCATGCACGATCACCTCGTTGCCGTCGCCATCGACACCTGCGGCATCACAGCCCAAGATCATGGGCAGCTTGTCGGTGCCAAGGCCCACGCCACGAAGCGACCACAAGTCGTGGTGGTTCAACGACGCAGCCTTCACGGTGACCTCGGCCCAACCCGAAGGGACCTCAGGGTCAGGGCGCTCGCCGACCACCAGTCCGGTCAAGGGGGCTTCGGGGGAGATTGATTCGGCGTACACAGCAAACATGCTCGCGAGCCTAGCTGCGGCCACCCTCCCGTTCGAATGACTCACGCCACACTTCGGTGAGGTCATCTCGCTGCACGCGTAAGGTCACCAGCTGCGGTCTCACAGTCGCCACACGGACGCCAACCTCGCTTGCCACCCGGTCGATTTGGCTCTGCGGGTCATCCGCGAGGTCCTCATAGGCAATGTCAACGATGGGCCAGCCATGCTGCGGCAAGATCGAGTCCCACCAGGCGTCCTGCTCTTGCAGCCACGTGGCGGCGCCCTCGATAGCCTCGCGGGAGTAGGTCGCCTCGGCCTCCAACCGATCGCCAGCCCGATGGGCATTGGTCTGCGACGCGCGTACCCACGAGATCGCACGCCCCAGCTCATCGCGCCGTCGCAGCCGGATCACCATGGTTGGGCCTAGCTTTCCCACGGCCTTCAAGAGATCTTTGGGATGTTCCTGCACCTGGAAAGGGTGCATTTTTACTCCAGCAATCCCGTTGGGGGTGCGTCCGGTCGTGCGGATCTGGCGCAGTTGGCCGCGCAGGTCAGATGGGTAGTTCGGGTCGTCGTACTTGCGCCGACCGACGTGATTGAAATACTCGCGAGGAACGCCAAGCTCCCCCGTGCTCGCCATGAGTTCGCACAGATAATTGCTGCCCACTCGCGGGGTCGCAGCAACGAGCAGACAATGATTTAACTTCCGAAAGAGCACGTCTGGCCTCTTTAAGTCCTCTTTGGTCGGGTTTCGTGTTCTGCTGCTACAGACAGATCGTCGAGTCGTCGCTAGCCTGCCAAATCAACGGCAGAAGTGCGAGGTCACGATGGGCACACTGAAATTCGTCAGCTCCAAACCCTCGACGCTGGGCATCGAGGTGGAGCTCTTCATCGTCGATTCCCTCACCCAGGGGCTCTCCAACTCTGCGAGCGCAGTGATGGAGCGCGTTGGTCCGGTTGTGATGGGCAGCGGCGCCTCGAAGGTGAAACATGAGGCGTTTGAGCACACGGTCGAGATCGTGACCGATGTGTGCACCACCGTGGCTCAAGGTCGCCAGGATTTGGCCGAGACGCTGGCGAAAGTGCAAACGGCCGCGACCGACTTGGGGTTGCGTGTCATCAGCTGTGGCACCCACCCGTTCTCGGATTGGCGCAAGGCCGAGCTCACCCCCGATGAGCGCTACCGCGATCAACTCGATGAGGTGCAATGGATCGCTCGACGTGCGCAGATTTGCAGTGTGCACTTCCATGTCGGGGTCGATGACGGCGACAAGGCCATCGCGATCGTCAACACGTTGATGTACTACCACCCAGCTTTCCTGGCGCTCTCCTCCTCCAGCCCGTTCTATGAGTCCGATGACACCGGCTTGGCATCCTCGCGTACGACGGTGCTCGAAGCGATGCCCACCGCAGGGTTCCCACACCTGCTCAGCGGCTGGGACGAATTCGCCGCGATGTATGACTCGTTGCTTCAAGCAGGAGCCATCCGAGGCATCCGAGAGTTCTGGTGGGACGTGCGGCCCCACCCAGATTTCGGCACCGTCGAGCTACGCATGTGCGACGGCCTGGCCACACTCGATGAGATTGCCTCGGTGGCCGCCTTGGCCCAGTGTTTGGTGACCCACATTGGCGAGATGATCGATGCGGGCACCCCGATCCAGACACCACCCCGCTGGATCTTGCGCGAGAACAAATGGCTGGCGGCTCGCTATGGACTCGACGCCCCGATCGTGACCGACGTTGTGGGTCATCGGCAGGTGGTGCGAGATGCGGTGCTTGATCTGGTCGAAATGTTGGCACCCATGGCAGCCAGGCTGGGTTGCTCAGACGAACTAGCCAATGTGGCCCGCATCCTTGACCACGGCGCCAGCTACGAACGCCAGCGTCGCGTGTTCGCGCGAACAGGTAGCCTGGCCAGTGTGGTCGACAACCTCGCCACTGAACTTGAGACCGGTCGTCCGAATAGGTCGTAGCCCTCGTGAAAGAAGTTGCCAGCTCACCCGCGCTGGATGAGTTCCTGACCACTTTGGTGCGCAGTCACGCCGAAGAAACCATCGCGTTTCGACGCCAACTGCACATGTTTCCTGAGCTAAGCCAACAAGAGTTCCAAACCACATCCATGATCGCGACCCGGCTCGAGGTCGCCGACCTGCCCGTGCGCATCAATCCCTCACGTGTGGGCCTGCTCAGCGACATCGCCGCTGACGCACCCGGACCTCGCATTGCTCTGCGTGCCGACATCGATGCCCTCCCGATCACTGACAGCAAGAGTGCGCACTATTCCTCCCGGGTGCCTGGGGTGACCCACGCGTGCGGTCACGACGCCCACACCACCATCGTCTTGGGCGCCGGCATCGCCCTTGACGCGTTGCGGCGCGCCGGTCACGACAACCCAGACCTGCCACGGGTCGGGCCGGTGAGGCTGATCTTCCAGCCCTCAGAGGAGAAGGCACCCGGAGGTGCCCGGGCGATGATCGAAGCCGGTGGACTCGACGATGTTGAGGCCATCATCGGCATGCACTGCGACCCGACCCTGACTGTCGGCCAGATCGGAGTGCGCACGGGGGCGATCACCTCGGCTGTCGACTGTGTCGAGATCGTGCTTCATGGGCCAGGCGGACACACCGCCAGACCGCACCTCACTGTTGACCTGCTTGAAGCTGCCGGACACGTGCTGGTCAACTTGCCGGCTCGCGTCTTGGAGCGGCTGCCCTCGGCCGAGGGTCACGCTCGGTTGGTGTTTGCGATGGTCGAAGGTGGTCATGCCCCCAACGTGATCCCCACCCAGGTGCGCATTGCTGGCACGTTCCGCACTTTGAATCGTGAGGTCTGGGAGGCCGCGCGCGAGGTCATCACCTCAACACTGAACGAGGTGTTGGCCCCTTATCCGATCACCATCGAGGTGAACTACGACAGCGGTCCGCCCCCGGTGGTCAATGACGCATCTGTCACTGATGTCGTCGCTCGGGCTGCAGCCAGCGCCCTTGGACCCCAAGCTGTCATCGCGGCCGAGCCGAGTCTGGGAGGTGAGGACTTCTCCTTCTATCTCGACCACGTCAAAGGCACCTACTGCCGCCTCGGGGTCACCTCACCAGATTCCACTCAGACACCCGCTGCATTACACACCAGCATGTTCGACATTGATGAGCGGGCGCTGGCGGTAGGAGTGCGCACGCTTGTGTACGCCGTACTCGAGGCTCAAAAGCCTCAGTAGTGCTTGGCCACCCCGTCGCGGCGAGCTGCCTCAGCAACCGCAGCGGCCACAGCCGGCCCGACCCTGGGGTCGAATGGCGAAGGAATGATGTATTCGACATCTAGGTCATCGCCTACCAGCCCTGCCAATGCCTGCGCAGCCGCCAACTTCATGCCCTCGGTGATTGCCCGAGCGCGTACGTCGAACGCACCACGGAAGATGCCCGGGAATGCCAAGACGTTGTTGATCTGGTTGGGGAAATCGGAGCGGCCTGTCGCGACGATGCGGGAGTACCTCTTCGCCAACGGCACCGCCACCTCGGGGTGCGGATTAGCCATGGCAAAGATGATCGGATCGGGCGCCATCGTGGCCACCACTTCCTCGGGCACGGTGCCCCCCGAAACCCCGATGTAGCAGTCGGCGCCCGGGAACACATCGGCGATAGAGCCGCGGCGACCGGTGAGGTCGGCAGTGATCTTGGCCAGCTCACGCTTAGCCGGATGCAAGTCTTCGCGGCTGGAGTGCAACACCCCGGTGCGGTCGATCACCGCGATGTCTCGCACCCCTGATGCCAACAACATCCGGGTCACTGCCACGCCTGCCGCGCCCGCACCCGAGACCACAACACGTGTCGTCTCGTTGAGTCGGTCGGTGAGCTTCAAGGCATTCTCAAAGGCGGCCAACGCCACCACGGCAGTGCCGTGCTGATCATCGTGAAAGACCGGAATGTCGAGGGCCTGCTTCAGCCTCTCCTCGATCTCAAAGCAACGCGGCGCCGAGATGTCTTCGAGGTTGATCCCGCCAAAACTGGGGGCCAGCGCGATCACCGTCTTGATGATCTCTTCGGTGTCTTGAGTGTCGAGGCAGATCGGGATCGCATCGACCCCGCCGAACTGCTTGAACAGCACGGCCTTGCCCTCCATCACAGGCATCGCCGCGCGAGGACCGATGTTGCCTAGTCCCAACACTGCCGAGCCGTCGGTCACCACCGCGACCGTGTTGCCCACCCAGGTGTAGCGGTCCACAAGGTGTGCATCGGCTGCGATCGCTTCGCAGACCTGAGCAACCCCAGGGGTGTAGGCCAACGACAGGTCGTCCTTGTTGGCGAGTGGGGCTGTGGAGGCAATCTCCATCTTCCCGCCCTCGTGCAGCGTGAAGACCGGGTTGTCCGAAAAATCGGGGGCTGGGGGCACTGCCATGAGTTATCGCATCTTTCAAAGGTGGAAACACGCCAAGACCGCTCACGAGCGGTCGGCGAAGGGAAGTCGGATGCCTCTGTGCCGTCGAACCGGGCCGTGTGTGGCCGGGCGGCAGAGAGGCTCGGGGATTACCCGTGACGCAGAGTTTGGCACATCTTGCTTTGTTACGCCTCAGCGGGGTCAACGCGGCGTCGTACTAAACCAGGCCGGGGCCACACCCGCGCCTTGGCCACCGCGAGCACATTGTGTACTGCGATTTCGCCGACGTTGGCCGAATCAATCCCCCGATGCGGGTTATCGCGTGAGACCCACCAGCCCTCGCCGTGACGAAACGCCGCACGTTTGATCGCGATGGTGTGATCTGGCAGTCGCACGACCACCAGGTCGCCCTCGACGGGAGTTGCACCATGTTTGACCAACAGCAGGTCACGTGGTTGGAGGGTGGGTTGCATTGACTCTCCGTGCACGCGGGCAAGCCCCCATTGGGCGCCAGATTGAGTCATGGCGGGTAGTCTCCCAGGCTACGGATCATTGGCAACGAAAGGACCACCCATGCTGGCGCGACTCTTCGCTCCCACCATTCACGTTCACGCCCACTGCGACCTCCCCTGTGGCGTCTACGACCCAGCCCAGGCCCGCATCGAGGCCGAGTCGATCAAGGCTGTCATCGCCAAGCTCGCTGACAACGACGACCCCGACTTCCGCACCCGCGCCGTGCTCATCAAGGAGCAGCGCTCCGAGATGGTCAAGCACCACCTGTGGGTGTTGTGGACTGACTACTTCAAGGCTCCTCACTTCGAGAAGTACCCGAACTTGCACACCCTCTTCAACGAGGCCACCAAGCTCGCTGGCACCGGCGGCACGAAGGGCAGCATGGACGCCGCAGCCGCCGACCAGTTGCTCGCGAAGATCGACGAAATCGCAGAGATTTTCTGGGAGACAAAGAAAGCCTGATTTCAGGCTTTCTTCGTCAATCTGAGGGACTGCGAGAGCAGGCCCTCTAGCGACTTCGCGTGACCCCTGGTCACGGCTTTCTTTGTCAATCTCAGGGGCTGCGACAGCAGACCCTGTAGCAACACCGCCTGATTTCAGGCTTTCTTCGTCAATAGCTCTGCGGTGGGTGGACGAACTGGTCCACCCATCGCATTGCATTTCGCGGGCTCTAGTAGTCCAGCGCGTGTCGAGAGTCAGGGTGAAGCAACCCCGCGAGGGCAGCAAGTGCGGAGATCGCGAGCACCACAGCAACCCAGGTCGTGGCGCCTCCGATGAATGACCACGCGACACCCAACCAGATGAGTTGTGACAACAACACCGGGCCTCTGGCCCACGGTGAGAGTTTCGAGAGTTGTCGGGCGGCCACGATCAAGAACGAGCCGTAGAGCACGAAGAAGATCGTGGTGACAGCGCCCATGGTCGCCCGCGCAGCTACGAGGTTAAAGAGTTCCAACAGACCGATAATCACCGCGATAGCCGCCTGGATCATCGTGATGATGATGGTGATCTTGAGCGGCTTGGGTGCGCGGCGCACAAATTCTTCGACCGTTTCCACGGTCACAGCCTAAGTGCGAACGGCCAACGAATCGCTCTTTGGACGCGCGCCATACGCGGTGGCGCGAAGCGACGTACAAGCAAAAAAAACTTCGACCCAAGGGGCCGACCTGCCCACAACTTTGCTGCGATGTCGGGTTTGTGACCAATACGACCTTGCCAAACCCTTGTGCCGAGGCCGATTGGCAGGAATTATCTGCCGGGTCGGTTTCATCCACGTGTGGGTGGGGCCGATCGTTCGTGAAAGCTTTCACAACACCCGTGGTGTTCGGACTCAACCCGTCTTGACATCACTCTGGCTGGTGACACTCAGACGGTCACCATCGTCGGCCGGCCAGCGATGACGAAGAAGGAGTTCCCCGCCATGGATTGGCGCCACCGCTCTGCGTGTCTTGAAGAAGACCCAGAGTTGTTCTTCCCCATCGGCAACACTGGCCCCGCCATCCTCCAAATCGAGGAGGCGAAGCAAGTTTGTCGGCGCTGCGACGTACGCGAGCAGTGCCTGGCCTGGGCTTTGGAGGTCGGCCAAGATCACGGGGTGTGGGGTGGCATGAGCGAGGACGAGCGCCGTGCGCTCAAGCGCCGCAAGGCTCGGGCACGCATCCGAGGCAACTAGCCGCACGCACTTCTTACAGCGGTACGTCGACGTAAGCGACCGTGCCAGCGCTAGCGCCAGCATCAAGGCGCAACACACCACCTAGTTCACCAGCCAGGGTCTTCACAATTGCTAGACCCAGACTGGTCGCGCCATCAATGTCGAAATCACTAGGCAGGCCTGCGCCATCGTCGGCCACGGTCACGATCAGCCGACCGTCTTCGCGGGAGGCCTGAAGTTCAATGTGGCCTGATCCGCCATGGCCGAAGCCATGTTCGACGGCGTTGTTGAGCAACTCGGTGAGCATCATCGCCAGCGAGGTGGCCACCTGCGCCTCCACCATGCCGAACGATCCAGTCCGCGCGGAGGTGACGCTTCCGGGCGCACCACCCACGTCGGCGACCATCGCGCGCAGGCGATCCGCGACCTGATCAAAGTCGACGACTTCCACGTGAGATTGGCTCAGGAGTTCGTGCACGATCGCGATGGAGCCAATGCGGCGCTCGGCTTCGATCAGGGCCTCCCGGCCGGCAGAGGGTTCGATGCGTCGAGCCTGCATGCGCAGCAGCGCGGCCACTGTTTGCAGGTTGTTCTTCACCCGGTGGTGGATCTCGCGGATCGTGGCGTCTTTGGTGATCAGTTCGCGATCGCGTCGGCGCAACTCGGTGACGTCGCGCAACAACACGATGCCGCCCGTCAATTCACCGCTTGGCCGCAGCGGGATCGAACGCATGATCACGGTGGCCAGGGCGTTGCCAAACTCCGCGTCGCGCGGTAGCCGACCACCAAGCACCGCGCTGATCGTCTCTTCGTCAGGGCGCAAATGGGGCGGCACGAGAGCGCGAGTGGTGTCGGTCAGTTTGGCGCCAGTGAGGTCAGTAGTGAGCCCAAGTTTGCGGTACGTCGACATCGCATTCGGGCTGGCATAGGTCACCACGCCACGAGCGTCGACTCGGATGAACCCGTCACCCACGCGCGGGGAGTCAGCGTGGTCAGAGCGCTGGCCTGGATGCGGGAAGTGACCCGTCGCGATCATCTGCGCCAACTCACTGGCCGTTTGCATGTAGGCAAGTTCGAGCCGGCTCGGGGTGCGCACACCTTGCAAGTTGGTGTTGCGGGCAACTAGGGCGATCACGCGGTCGTCGTACTTCACCGGGACGGCTTCGACCCGCACTGGCACGGAGTCTCGCCACTCGGGGTCACCGTCTCGGGCCACCCGGCCTTCAGCCATAGCCCGATCCAGCAACGGCTTCTTGCCCACCGGCATAAACCGACCAACGATGTCATCGACGTAGGCCGTTGGGCCCGTGGTGGGACGCATTTGTGCACCCGCCCAATAGCCACTGCGGTCTTTTGCTGGCAGCCATAACACCAAGTCGGCGAACGACAAGTCAGCCACGATCTGCCAATCGGCCAAGAGCAAGTGCAGCCAATGCAAACCGGCCTCATCGATATCGGTGCGTTCGGCAACCAATTGCTCCAGCCAGGCCATGGGCACACCCTAGAACGCATCGCTGATGGACTACTTGGGTATGTTGCGGCCATGAGCGAAGAACTCCTCTCCGGACATGCAGGCCAGCACGCGGTTGAGGCCGCCCGTGCGCACGGCACGGAGGTGATGTTCACCCTCTCCGGCGCCCACGTCTTCCCGATGTACGACGGCGCCGTGAAGGCTGAACCCCAGATGCGCATCCTCGATGTGCGCCACGAGCAAACCGCTGCCTTTGCCGCCGAAGCCCTCGGCAAGTTGACCCGTCGGCCCGGCCTCGCGGTGCTCACTGCTGGTCCAGGTGTGACCAATGGCGTGAGTGCGATGACCCAGGCCCAGTTCTCCGGGGCACCGATGGTGGTGGTCGGCGGGCGTGCGCCGGGCAACCGCTGGGGCATGGGCTCCCTGCAAGAGCTTGATCAGCCTCCGATCGTGGCCTCGGTGACCAAGTGGTCTCACACGATCCGCACGGCCGCTGAGGTGGCTGAGGGCATCGACAAGGCGTTCACGATCGCTGGTTCTTCGCACCGCGGGCCGGTGTTCGTCGACGTACCGATGGATGAGTTTTTCAACACCGCCGAGTCCCCCACCACCACCGTTGGCCCCGTCGCTTTGGTGGAGCCTGACCCAGACTCCTTGACCGAGATCGCCGAACTGATCGGCGCCGCCCAGCGCCCGGTGCTCATCTTGGGCACCGACGTGTGGATGGACGGTGGCGATGAGGCTGCCCTGCGTTTGGTCGAGGGCATCGGCATCCCGGTGATCACCAACGGCATGGGCCGCGGCGTGATCCCGGGAGGTCACCCGTTGCTCGTGACCAAGGCCCGATCTGCGGCTCTCAATGGAGCAGACCTCGTGGTCGTGGTCGGCACCCCGCTCGACTTCCGACTCGGCTACGGCGTTTTCGGCGGCAAGGACGGCTCACTGCCAGCTCGGGTGGTGCACATCGCCGACTCGGCTGGCCAAGTCTCTGCCCATGCATCCTTGTCGGGATCGGCCCATGGCTCGTTGGGCCTCGTGCTCGACCAACTCCGCGAGGCAGTGCACGGCGTCGTGCGCAAGCCCGACTGGAGCACCTGGGTCAACGGCTTGCAAGACACCGTCAAGGCAACTGCCGAACGCGACGCCCAGTTGCTCACCGCCAGCGCAGACCCGATCCACCCCGCCCGCATCTATGGCGAACTGCTCCCCCGGCTTGCCGATGACGCGATTGTGATCGGCGACGGTGGCGACTTTGTGTCGTTCGCCGGCAAGTTTGTCGAGCCGGCCCGCCCTGGTGGTTGGCTTGACCCTGGCCCCTACGGCTGCCTGGGCGCTGGCTTGGGAGCGGCGATTGCTGCTCGCATCCACCGGCCTTCGGCTCAAGTCGTCGTACTCTTCGGCGACGGCGCGGCCGGCTTCTCGCTCATGGACGTCGACACGCTGGTGCGGCACAAACTCCCCGTCGTGATGATCGTGGGCAACAACTCTGCGTGGGCGCTGGAGAAGGGCCCCATGCAGATGCTTTATGGGTACGACGTTGCCGCCGACTTGGCGCCCACCGCCCGTTATGACGAGGTCGTCAAGGCGCTTGGCGGAGCGGGTGAGTTGGTGAGCGACCCGTCAGGCATCGGACCAGCCATGGATCGGGCCTTCGCCTCAGGGGTGCCCTACCTCATCAACGTGATCACCGACGTGAACGCGGGCTACCCGCGCAACACCTTCGGCATCTAGTCCGGTGGCGGCACCCGACTCATAAACCGGTCAGCATCCACCACGACTCGGGTGATCTCTCCGGAGCCGACCAAGGCGCCACTGGCATCAACGGCAGACACGGTGAACCTCGCCAACCGGCCATCGCGGTGAGCCACTGACGCGCTCACGTGCACGGTCGCACCCACAGCCGAGGGCTTGAGGTGCTCAATCGAGACCCGGGTGCCCACGGACGTTTCACCCAGATCAAGGTCGAGCGCCGCACACGTCGCGGCCTCGCACCAGGCCAGCAGGATCGGGGTGCCCAGCACCGGCAACGTGCCCGAACCCACCGCAGCCGCGGTGTCAGCAGTAGTCACGGTGAAGGTCAGCTCAGCAGTAGTCACGAGGTCATCGTGCCAAAAAGCACAATGCCCCGGTCAAGACCGGGGCTGTGCGTATCTAAGAACTCAGGCGTTGGGGCGCTTGCCGTGGTTTGCGCCCTTCTTCTTGCGTGCCCGGCGCTTGCGGCCAGTCTTCCCCATTGCGGGCTCCTTCAAGTCGTGGTTGAACAGTGGATGAGTCTCGCAGGCCGGAGCCTAGATTCCTAATCCTCAAACGATGCGATGGTGAACATCACCCGATCGCGCAGCGTCGGCGGGGCTGACTCCACGCAGGTGCGGGCGATCAGGGTCTTGAGTCGCCGCTCCACGTCGTACTTCTCAAGGCAGGGGCCGCACTCGATCAGGTGGGTCTGGATCATGCCGATGTCGCCGGCTTCGAGTTCGGAGTCAAGGTAGAAGTACATCCGCGAGATGACTTCGGAACAGTCAACGTGATCGCCCAAGTGTGAATGGCTCATGACTCCACCGCCTCAAACCGAACTAGATCGTTGTCGCGGACATAGTCAGCGAGCAACTCGCGCAACATGCGTCGACCGCGGTGCAGACGCGACATCACCGTGCCAATGGGGGTGCCCATGATTTCGGCGATCTCTTTGTAGGGGAAACCTTCAACATCAGCAAGGTAGACCGCCAAGCGGAACTCCTCGGGAAGTTGCTGCAGCGCCGTCTTCACCTCTGAATCTGGCAGGTGCTCCAGCGCTTCGACCTCGGCGGACTTCAATCCGCTAGAGGTGTGCGACTCCGCCCGAGCCAACTGCCAGTCTTCGACATCTTCGGCCATCGACTGCTGCGGTTGGCGTTGCTTCTTGCGGTAGGTGTTGATGAAGGTGTTGGTCAAGATCCGGTACATCCAGGCCTTCAAGTTGGTGCCTGGCTTGAACTGGTGGAAGGCGGCGTACGCCTTGGCGTAGGTCTCTTGCACTAGGTCTTCGGCGTCTGCCGGATTGCGGGTCATCCGCATAGCTGCGGAGTACATCTGGTCAAGGAATGGCACCGCATCACGCTCAAAGCGCGCAGTGCGCTCGGCGGTTGTCTCGGTGGCCACATCGACCTCGGTTACGTCACTCATTGCCCCCCAATCTAGTGCCAACGGCGTGGCGGGGCGTTCCAAGGTCGCAAGCATGTGGGTGGCAACGCCGCTGGCACCCCAATTGATTCCCTAGCTCAGCTCCCGATCGAGCCACGCCACAGCGGTGTCTGCCACAAAGGAGTAGACCTCTTGCTCAGACATCGCTGCCGACTTCGCGACCCGATAGCCGTGATCGGCTCCAGGTACGACGACCATGTTGGTCCCTGCGGGGAACTCTGCAGGTCGACCCATCTGGTCGCGCTCGCCTTGGATCACCAACGTGGGCACCCCAGCCTCGAGCAGTTCACTCACCCGGGTGTTTTCGGGTCGACCAAGCGGATGCAACGGGAACGCCATCGCAAAGGCCGCGACGGCATGGTGGTCACGGGCTAACCGAAATGAGGAGCGTGAGCCTGCGCTGCGTCCTGCCAACACCAGCGGCCCTGGCAGTGCCAACACCCCCAACACGGTGGCCAGACATGCATCGAGAACCGCAGGGCGATCGGCGACCTTGCGTCCGCGTGCCACCCAGGGTTGTTCGACCAGATAGGCGTTGTAGCTGTGTTCGGACAGCGTCTGGGCCATCTGCACCAGGTCGGCGCCATCGATCCCGCGCCCAGCACCGTGTGAGAGCACGACATCAGCTCTCGGTTGGCTTGCCAGGTGCGCGACGACACGAGCTGGGCCGTGTGCGGTGTCGATGATCTGCTCGTGACTCATCACAACTCCATCGCCAACTGTCCCTCGAGTTCGAGGGGTTCGGTGAGTGACGGGGAGTTATTGGCGACATTGCCCACCGCTGTTGAGACCGGGTGGGCCACGAGGAGTCCCGGTGCCGCTGGAGTCAACAGCCCCAAGAGATCGCTGCGATTGCGCGGGTCGAGCCACTCATCGCGCGCATCGGGAGTGACCATCATCGGCATCCGATCATGAATGTGTCCCAGATCGTCGGTGGCCGAGGTGGTGATGACCGTGCAGGTCCACCGGAACCGATCGGGGTCATCGTCAGTTTTTGTGGGGTCGCGCCAGATTTCGTACAACCCAGCCATTGCCAACACGCCGCCGTCCTCGGGCCGGATGAAGAACGGTTGCTTGATCGGCTTGCCAGCCTTGGTGGTGCGTTGAGTTGGGTACCACTCGTAGTACCCATCTGCGGGCACAATGCAGCGGCGCCGCTCAAACGCACGGCGATAAGCCGGCTTTTCGGCCACCGTCTCCACACGTGCGTTGATCATCCGAGCCGCACCCTTCGCGTCCTTTGACCACGACGGCACCAGACCCCAATGCAGCACCCGCAGGTGCCGCTCTGGGACGAGCGCTTCTTCTTTGGGTTCACGCTCAACTACGGCGTAGACCGGATCGGTCGGCGCGACGTTGTAATCAGGGGCCAGTCGAGGCACGTCGGGACGTATCGGAATGTCGAACTCTTCGATCAAGTCCTCTGGACGGCGACTTGAGGCATAGCGGCCACACATGACCCGGAGCCTAATCGGGCTCAGACAGGCTCAGTCTCGCGCCAACTCATCGAGCACTCGAGCCGCGGCGTCGTCGTTGCTTGGTAAACCTTCGATCCAGACGCGACAAGAACTGCCGACCATCCGCTCGCGGATGAGCCGCTCCAACAACGCCACCTGCTTGCCCAGGGCAACCCGACGCTTGGCCAACACGATGAGTCGCTTGTTGCCCACCCGGCCGATGGTTTCGCTGCCTTGGAAGACGATGCGCACGGTGTCGGCAAGTCTCGAGAGATGCAAGGCGCGCTCGAAGTTCTGATCCTCAGCGTCCTCACCCAGTTCCTCGATCACCACAAGCGCATGGGTGACACTGGCCGAGTTGCCGCGGCGCTCTTCGCCGCGGTAAACCTCCGCAAGCCGAGCCCGCACATGCGAGAGGCTCGAGACGCCCGTGAGCGGGTCTTCGCAAGAAATTTGATGCAGGTAGCCCAAGGTTTCTTCGCTCCAGGCGACACTGAGCGCTCTGATCTCGGAGTACGACGGCCCGCGCCCAACCGCTCGTTGACACACCTGGCTCAACCCATCA
>CALMMO010000008.1 GCA_937868455.1 uncultured Marmoricola sp. | reverse complement strand
ATTTGGCGTCGAACCCGCACACATTGGCCGTGCCCCGGGGCGGGTCAACCTGATCGGCGAGCATGTGGATTACAACGGCGGACGGTGCCTGCCGATCGCGCTGACCCACGCCACCTGGGCGGCGGTCGGTGTTGGGGTGCCGGGCATCCTGCGAGCAACGACGAGTGGTCAGCCGGTCCTCGAGCGGGACTTCGCCCAACCCGGTGATGGCACCTGGAGCGATTACATCGCCGGCGTGCTGTGGGCAGCAGGGGCCGAAGATGGCCTCAATGTCGCGATCGAAAGCACAGTTCCCATCGGAGCCGGTTTGTCATCCTCGGCAGCGTTGGAATGCAGTGTTGGGGTCGCGCTTGGCCTGTCGGGCTCTGAACTCATCCAGGCCGGCATGGGGGCCGAAAGCGAGTACGTCGGCGCCCCCACGGGAGGCCTGGACCAGACGGTGGCGGTGCTGGGTACCTCGGGACACGCGCTCATGTTGGATTTCGCCACAAATACCCACGCCCAGGTGCCCTTTGCGCCACATGAGGTAGGCCTCGAACTTCTCGTCATCGACACGCGGGTCAAGCACAGGCTTGCTGACGGCGATGGGGGCTACGCCCAGCGGCGTCGCCAGTGCGACCAGGCCGCTGCCGAGTTGGGCGTCGAGCACTTGGCGTTGGCTACCTCGATGTCCGGTCTAAGCCCAACACTTGAGCGCCGTACTCGACACGTCGTCAGTGAGACAGCGCGGGTATGGCAAGCCGTGACCGCCTTGCGCGAGGCTCGCTGGAGCGATTTCGGCGCTTTGATGACCGCCTCTCACCACTCACTTCGCGACGACTTCGAAGTCTCAAGCCCCGAGCTGGATGCCGTGGTCGAGACCGCGCTGGAAGCGGGCGCAATCGGTGCCCGCATGACCGGTGGTGGGTTCGGCGGATCGGCTATCACGCTGGTCCCCAGCGCTCTGGTCGATGACGTCATCGGCGCAGTGGAGACCCGGTTTGCCACCTCAGGATGGCTCGAGCCGACTTACCTTCTGGCCCAAGCAGGACCTGGGGCCAACTGCTAAGTGCGGCTGGGCAGTGCCAGCCCACAGTCGCGTAACTCGAGGGTGGCCAGGGCCCTGACCACTTGCTCGTCTTGTCGTCTCCATGCCCCTGCCGGGTCCGGGCTGATGGCAGCCAACACGTGCAGCGGCTGATGGGCGATCGCGCGTAAGGCAAAAAGATCGAGATCGGCTGCTGAATCCAAGAACTTACGACCGGCCGCGGCGCGTCTGATGAATCGCACTCGCATGGGCACGTAGTACGCAGCCACAATCAACGTGGGGGTCAGCACGAGAGCCAGCGTCAGCCAGAAGGCAAAGGTGTGCACGGCATCGATTTGGGCCTGCCCGGCCGCTGCGAGTTGCGTGGCGGCGGTGCTCGCACCATCAAAGGGGTCAGACGCACGATCGCCAATCAGCGGCACCGAGCCCAACTTCTTTGCGGCATCACCGAACCACTTCGCTAATCCGTTGGCCGACTCGCGCACTTGCTCCCCAGGCGCGGCTAAAGCCAACGTGGCGCGTCGTACGACGGATGCCACCCACACCCACAGGCCCACCCAGCCGACAAACAGCACGTCACCTAGAACCTGACGAAATCGACGGGAGGGAGCATCGGCATAGAGCAACATGTGCCCATCTTGGTGGAGGCGTGGTCGTTGGGCTACTTCAGTTGAGCAGAAGTCAGCCCCAGCACTCGTCGAGCAATGATGAGTAGCTGAATCTGTTGAGTGCCCTCGAAGATGTCAAGGATCTTGGAGTCACGAGCCCACTTCTCCAGGAGTTCAGTCTCGCCATAACCCAGAGTGCCGCAGAGTTCGACGCACCCCAACGTGACCGCAGAGCCCACCCGGCCAGCCTTGGCCTTGGCCATCGAGGCATGCATGGAGTTGGGCTGT
>CALMMO010000007.1 GCA_937868455.1 uncultured Marmoricola sp. | reverse complement strand
CACGTCGACGAAGTGGCGGGCCAACATGTCGCGCCAGGCATAGAGCACGCTGGGGACGGTGGCGCACACAGCAATCCCCGAGATCGGGTCGGCGACACTACTTTCGGCCAGCAGGCCTCGGATCAAGACCGCCCATTCGTCTGGAGTACGTCGCTCATCAGTTGCCACTCGCCAGTGATCGAGCACGGAGCCGTCGTGGAGCAACCCGAGCACTGTGTGTGAGTTGCCGATATCGGCTGCCAGCAAGGTCATGGCCGCAGGTCCAGGCCTAAGTCGAACACTTTGACTGAGTGCGTCAGCGCACCCACGGAAATGAAGTCGACTCCCGTTTGCGCCACTGATCGGGCACGTTCCAGGGTCAGCCCCCCGGAGGCCTCCAGGCTGCAATCGACACCCGACTCGTTGCGGATGCGCACCGCTTCTGCCATGCGTTCATCGGACATGTTGTCCAGGAGCACCCTGGAGCAGCCCGCAGCCAGCAGTTCACGCAACTGATCTAGGTCGGTGACTTCGACCTCGACTGGCACGTCTGGGAAGGCGGTGCGGATAGCTTCTAATGCGGGCACGACTCCCCCGGCCGCGAGCACGTGGTTGTCTTTGGCCATGGCCATGTCGGAGAGCGAGAAGCGGTGGTTGACACCGCCGCCGCAGCGCACGGCGTACTTCTGCAATGCACGCATGCCGGGCAGTGTCTTGCGCGTGTCGAGCACCCGTGCCGAGGTGCCATCGAGAGCCGCGACCCAGTGACTAGTCGCCGTCGCCACGCCCGAGAGGTGAGAACTGAAGTTCAACGCGGTCCGCTCAGCGGTGAGCATGCCCCGAATCGGCCCTGACACCGTCATCGCCACGTCTCCGGGTTGAACAGGAGTGCCATCACTGATGCGGTTGGTGACCGTCACCGAGTCGCCCATGCAATAGCGGAAAACGAGTTCAGCAACGACCATGCCTGCCAGCACCCCTGGCTCGCGGACCGTGAAGTCGGCAGTGCCCATCTGGTCGGCAGGGATCGTGGCAGCCGAGGTGACGTCATCGCTCTCACCTGGCAGGTCTTCGTCGATGGCGCGGGCAACTGCGTCGTACAACGGCTCCAGCTCAAGCCCCGCTTGAGCGATCTCCGCGACGAGAGCAGTTGGCAGTTGGTTCAGCGGTGTGCGCGACAGGCTCACAGCGCACCTCCTAGGTAGCTTGCGACCGACGGGTCTGTTGGCAATGCGGCTTGGAAGTTCAAGTCCAACTCCCCCTCAATGAGGCGTACGTCGATGTGCCCGGCCCAGCCCTCATCGCGATCAGGGAAGTCTTCACGCCAGTGCGACCCACGCGTTTCCTCACGCATGAGTGCTGCTTGTGCCAGCACCGACGAGACGGCAATCAGGTTCGACATCTCCCATGGCCGGGTGCGAGGTTCATTGCACGGCGCTGCGCCCAGAGCCGAGAGCGTGGTCAGAGCGGACTTAATGCCCTCAGCGGTGCGCAGTACTCCGACTTGTTCGGTCATCACTTGCTGCATGTGAGCAAAGACGGAGGGGTCGACGAGCCCGACTTCGCGGCCGTCGGCGGCCGGAGCCTGCCGCGGGGGCAACCCGTGAGCAGCCAAGTGAGCCGCAATCCGGCGTGAGAACACCAAGCCTTCAAGGAGTGAGTTGGATGCCAGCCGGTTGGCACCGTGCACGCCTGAGCAGGCGACCTCGCCTGTTGCGTAAAGCCCTGGGAGCGTTGATTGCCCATGCAAATCGGTCGCCACGCCGCCCGAAGCGTAATGACAAGCGGGGGCCACCGGAATCAGGTCGGTGCTGGGGTCGATGCCATGAGACTCGCACGACGCCAAGATGGTCGGGAACCGCTTGTGCCAAAACTCGGTGCCGAGGTGTCGGGCATCAAGCCACATGTGCGGCTTGCCGGTTTCGAGCATCCGGCGGGTGATCG
>CALMMO010000006.1 GCA_937868455.1 uncultured Marmoricola sp. | reverse complement strand
CGCATGGGTGAAGTATGGCCCCGCACTCGACCAGTCAGGCATCACCGGGCAGACTCTGAGCGTGGCCTTTGAAATTCCGGAGAACATTCACCCCAACTGCGCAAGGCTTGCGTGGCTCATCGGCAGATGGGTCGGCAACGGGCACGGCGAGTGGCCAGGCGTGGAGAACTTCCAGTTCGGACAAGAAGTCGTCTTCCAGCAAGATGGCCGCCCCTTCATCCATTACATGAGCCGCAGTTGGATCCTCGACGCTGAGGGCAATCACGTGCGTGAGGCCGCCCAAGAGACCGGGTTCATTCGGCCCCAGCCAGATGGCTCGCTCGAATTCGTGATGGCCCACAACCTCGGCTTTGTCGAGATTTGGTACGGCGAGATCCACCCCGAGCAGCCGCGTTTTGAGATCACCACAGACGCAGTCGCCCGCACTCAGACCGCCAAGGAGTACGTCGCGGGCAAGCGACTCTATGGCTACGTCAACGGCGACTTGATGTATGCCTTTGACATGGCGGCCGTGGGTCAACCGCTGCAATCGCATATTCACGCCCAGTTGCGCCGTGCCTGAAGCCCCTGACTGGCGCGAACGCCTGCGCCGCAGCGGGCACCGGCTTACGCCTCAGCGCGCGCGGGTTCTTGAGGCAGTCGAGCAGTTAGGTCACGCCACCCCTGACGAGGTCTACGCTCACGTGCAAGGTGATGGGATCAACCTCTCGACCGTCTACCGAACCTTGGAATTGCTCAACGAACTCGGCTTGATTAGGCATGCCCACCTCACCGATCGGGCGCCGACGTACCACGCACTCGGAGATCGTGAACACTTCCACCTGGTGTGCCGGGGATGTCGCAGCGTGCTCAGCGTCTCGGGGGAAGAAATCGCCGGATTTGCGGCCGGGGTGAAGGCCGACCACGGATTCTCATTGGATCTGGGTCATCTGACCGTGTTCGGACTCTGTCAGGACTGTGTGTGACACTTGACGGTCCAAACTTCAGGAGACCTCGATGACTCGACTGCTCGCACTCGCGCTTGCCGTGGTGCTCACTGGCTGCGCGGGCACCGGGCAGACCGAGACGCCAACCAAGGCTGCCTCGCCGACTCAGGCAGCGACTCCTAGCGGACTGCCATCGGTTGCTCCGGTTGTGGCCGGTCGCAAGAAGCCCAGTGACCGCTCGGCTGTTGCGTTCGCTGACGGAGTCATCCTCACGTTCTATTACTCAATCAGCCTGCGTGACATGGAGGCTTTGGAGGCGTTGGTTGATGAACCCTCCACCTGCACCGGTTGCAAAGACACCGCTGCGGCAATCGCCAAGTTGAAGTCTCAGCGTCGCTATCAGTTGCCAGGTGAAATCACCATCAAGTCGGCTTCGGTTACCGGTCGCCAAGACCCGCAGGTGATTGTGACTAGCGTTGCCAAGGTTCAAGCTGGCACGTGGTTTGACGAGACAGACTCAGGCACCGGGGTGCTCGCGGCGCAGCGCACCAAGTTCACTTTGCTGTTGGCCTGGGACAAAGCCACGAAGACGTGGCATCTGCAGGACTACACGGTCGAGGGTTAGGACCCAACGGGCATCATGTCCTCCATGACCTATCGCTCGCCACTGCTCGACTTGCCTGGTGCCGTGGCGGCTGAGGCACCCGACACGGGGGTAGCAGCGCACTACGGATCGTTCAACGTTGAGCAGCGGCAGTTGGTGGCCGATGAGGGCTTCGTCGACCTTTCGCATCGGCCAGTGCTTCGCATCAGCGGCCCAGACCGTTTGACCTGGTTGCATTCACTGACTTCCCAGTGGTTCGAGGCGATCCCAGCAGGTCGCTACACGCAAGCACTCATCCTCTCCCCGCAAGGGCACGTGGAGCACTACTTCGCAGGTGTGGATGATGGTGAGGCATTCATCGCGCACACCGAGCCGGGCGGCCTCGAGCCTCTCGTGACGTGGTTGAACCAGATGAAGTGCATGACCAGAGTTGAGGTCACCGATGCCAGCGCTGACCTGGCGGTCGTGTGGCGG
>CALMMO010000005.1 GCA_937868455.1 uncultured Marmoricola sp. | reverse complement strand
CGAACTTTAGTGCCGCGACGACGAGGGCTTTGTTGTCAGCGGCAACTTCACCCGTAGGTAAGTGCTCGCCGTCCTCCAGGCCGATGCGCAACTGGGCACCGTCGAGGGCGGCTGCTCGCAGCACGGGCCACACAGTCTCGCCATCACCGTGATAGAGCAATGGCGCACGAACTCCTCCAGCCCGCAACGCCGCAGCCATCTCGCGGCAAGCATCGACCGCCGCATCCGGTTGCTCATCCTCGGGCTCGATCAGCACGCGGATGTTGTGCTCGAGCACGCGAGAAGCCAACAGCGCTGGCACGTCCGCCATCGACCACACCGCACTCTCCAGCGCGATCCCACGACCCACCAGTTCACGTGCGGTCTCTTCAGCACCATCTTCTCGGTACGCCACCGAGGCGAAGTCAGGAAGGTTGAACCAACTACGCACATGCTCAAGGCGTTCGGGGTGCCCGTCCTTTACCGTCCACAACCCGGTGGTCGTTCCGATGATCGCTCGCGGGGAGGATGACCTGATCGCCTGCATGACGCCGTCGAGGTGCCCGGCAGCAATGCTTTGCTCCCCTTTCTCATCGCGCACATGCAGATGCACCACCGTGGCGCCAACCTCCAAAACCTGCCTGGCATCGTGGGCCAGCTGGTCGGGAGTGATCGGGGTCGCTGGGTGTTGGGCACGTGATCGACCTCCGTTGATGGCCGCCTTGAGGTGCAAGGTGCTCACACGATCGCTCCAAGGCCGCGCAGCAACTCGTTCGCGCCACACTCTTGACCCAGCCGCGCGGAGCCACGCGTCAAGGCGTCGATAAGGGCCGGTTCCTCGCTGTCATCAGTGATGGCTTCAGGCAACAAGATCCGTAACTCCTCACGATCAACACACAGCACCCCGTTGGCATCACCGAGCACCACCATCCCCGGCTCAACATCGACACCAGCGCAGGTGATCGGCACATTGACCCCGCCCTCGTCGAGTCCCAAAAGCTTCGTGGTCAGTGCGCTCGTGCCTCGGGCATAAACCGGCAAACCGACCGCCATGAGTGCATCAACGTCAGTGCAAACTCCGTCGATCACCACGCCAGCAGCCCCTCGGTGCGCCAACACACTGGCCAACACTGCACCGACCGGTGCGCTGCGGTAGTCCTCCCCATGACTGATCACCACCACGTCACCCGGCCGCACCTGATCGGCTGTGTAGTGCAGCAGCGTGGAGTCACCTGGCGGCATCGACAACGTGACGGCAGGCCCGATCATGGGCCGAGTACCGGCAATGCGGCGAATCTCAAAGCCACAAAAGCCTTTGGTCAAGTAGTGGCCCAATGTCGGCACCTCGACGGCACCAGCTAACTCACGAAGGTCCTCATCGAGAGGATCCGGCATCGTGTTGATTTCGATTCCCATAACGCACCTAGCCCTGAGCGTGCCGAAGCACACGGTTAGCCAGAACGGGCAAAATTGCCCGGACCTCGTCAAGTCGCTCCATGGTGATCGGCACGACCAGGAAGCCTTCGGGCTGCGCGCCCAGTCCCGCTGCCTTCACCCCCATTGGATCGAAGATCATGCTCTGGCCGATGCACCCCGAGGCACTCGAGCCGGCAGCGAGCACCCAGGCTGTGCTCTCAATGGCTCGCGCCTGCAGAAGCACCTCCCAGTGCTCTTCTTTCATTGCTCCGCTCACCCAGGCTGCACTCACGCTGATGACGTTGGCCCCCGCATCGACCAGCGCTCTGGTGAACTCGGGGAACCGGAGGTCGTAGCAATTGATGAGCCCGACCCGAAACTCCCCCACGTCGATCACGACCGGGGTACCGGTACCCCGCTGGACGTAGTCAGACTCGCGATAAGCAAACGCGTCGTACAAGTGCGTCTTTCGGTACTGCGCGACAACCTGCCCAGCCGGTGAAGCCGCGATGACGGTGTTGTAGGGCAAGCCCTCGCCAGGCTCATAGCCGACGGTGATCAAGGTCAGCGCATGGCGCTTCGCACACTCGCACACCGCAATGACAAACTCGGGCCAATACTGGACCGCAAACTCGGCCAAACTGCCTTCGACGCAATCACTGGTCGCCATGCTTTCCTCGGGCAGGACCAAGACTTCGGCCCCCTCGCGAGCACATTGAGCCGCGAGCCGTTCAATAGTGGCCAGGTTGTCTGCCAGGTCTCCCGATGGAGCAAACTGACCAACTGCGACCTTCATGGTTCTCCTAGTCCTCTAGCTCACGCAGGCTGGAGTTGGCCCAGCTCACTGTCACTTGATCGCCCACCGCGAACCCCTCACCGAGTCCGCTGTTAGCGACTTGAGCGATGAGTGGCTCGTCGCGCCCGTGCAGGCGTAAGCGGTATTCAGTACCGCGGCCAAGGAAAATCACTTCGGTCACTTCAGCTGACGTTGAGTTATCTTCCCCAGAGGGTGTTCCCAAGGGATGCACGCTGACCAGCTCTGGACGCAGAGAAGTGCTGGGCTTGGTGTCCATCAAATTGGAGACCCCAATGAAGTCAGCAACGAAACGGGTGGCCGGTTGGTCATAGAGCGCCCGTGGAGAAGCCACCTGAAGCAGCTTGCCCTCCTGCATGACCGCCACGCGATCAGACATCGTTAACGCCTCTTCTTGGTCATGCGTGACGTACACAAAGGTGATGCCCACCTCACGTTGCATCCGCTTGAGTTCGACCTGCATCTGCTTGCGCAGCTTGAGGTCAAGGGCACCCAAAGGTTCATCAAGAAGCACGAGTTTGGGTCGCCCCACGAGCGCTCGAGCTAGCGCGACACGTTGCCGTTGGCCACCAGATAGTTCATTGGGCTTGCGCTTACCCATGCCGCCTAGCCGCACCAAATCGAGTGCCTGCTCCACAGCAGACGCGATCTCGGTCTTGGGACGCTTGCGGACTTTGAGCTCAAAACCAACGTTGTCTTGCACGTTGAGATGCGGGAAGAGTGCATAGCTTTGGAACACCATGTTGAGGTCGCGCTTATGAGCGGGCACATCCTCGATGGCTTGGCCATCGAGGACAATCTCACCCGATGTAGGGGTCTCAAAGCCGGCGATCATCCGCATCAACGTCGTCTTGCCGCACCCAGAAGGTCCCAAGATTGAGAAGAACTCGTTGTCGTAGATCTCCAAGGTCACCGAGTTGACCGCGGTCGAGTCACCAAAGCGTTTAGTCACCCCAGTCAGTGCAATGGCGACGCTTCCCGGCCCCTGGTCTCCACCAGGGGCCGGTTGCGCTGTAACCGATCGGGTCACGAGGCCTTGACCTTGGTCCAACCTTGCTGGAAGAAGGTCATTGCCTTGCCGGGGTCCAGGATGAAGTCCGCATTGGCAATGTCATCTGCGGGCAAGAAGATCGCCGGGTTGTTCTTCACCTCTGGCTTCACGTGCTCCAACGCAGCGTCGTTAGGCGTGGCCAGGCCACCATCGTTGGCCGCGGCAGCTGCGATCTCGGGACGCAACGTGAAGCTGAGCCACTTGTAGGCGTTCTCCAAGTTCGGCGACTTGTTTGCAATCGCAAAGGTGTCTGTCCACAACGTGCCACCCTCCTCGGGGAGGATGAAGTGCACGTGCGGGTTCTTGTCCAAGACCTTCGCCATACCCGAGCCACCCCATGCCTCGGCCAAGCACGCTTGACCGTTGTCGAGGAGGTCGGCGTAGTTAGTGGCGTTGTATCCCGCCAACAACGGTTTCTGATCGATCAGCGACTGAGTGGCCTTTTCGATCTCAGCTTGGTCGGTGCTAGCCGCGGAGTAGCCATTGACCTGAAGACCAGCGATGTAGGCGGCCAACATGTTGTCGAGCATGTAGATCTTGCCTTTGTACTGCGGGTCCCACATCACCTTCCACGACGTTGGAGGCGTCTTCACGCACTCGTCGTTGTAGGCCAAACCTGTCGTACCCCAGACCCACGGCACGCTGTACTTGTTGTCCGGGTCGAATTCGGTTGTCCGCCACTTCTCGCCCAAATTGTCCAGGCCGTCGATCTTGCCGTGATCTAGTGTCTGGATGAGCTTTTGGCCGATCAACTGTTGTACGGCGTACTGGCTCGGCTCGACAATGTCGTAGCCCCCCGCACCTGCGGCCAATTTGGAGATCATCGTCTCGTTGCTGTCGAAGGTGTCGATGGTGACCTTGATTCCGGTCTCCTTCTCAAAGGCCTTAACTACCGAGTCAGGGATCTCACCATCCCAGGCGTAAATGTTGAGTTGAGTGCTCTTCGTCGACTCATCGCTCTTGGTTGAGTCAGAGCCGCCACAACCCGAAAGGGCTATCGCGACCGAACAGATCGCCGATATGGCGACCAATCGAGTTGTGCGCATCGTTTCTCCTTATATGTGTCGGGCCCGCCGTGAGCCCATTAGTTGCGATCGGTCACGAGAAGATCGCGTAGCTGGCGAACCCCAACCGCCAACACGATCAACAGTGTGAATCCGATCAAGACGGTTCCGAGTGCATTGATCTCCGGGGTCAATCCGGTCTTGAGCATGGAAAAGACTCGTAGCGGCAACGTGGTGGTGCCGACCCCATTGGTGAAGGTCGAGATCACGATGTTCCCGAACGAGATGGTGAAACACAGCAACCACGTCGCCATCAGTGCTGGTGCCATCAAGGGGATGGTGATGCGGCGCATCACCTGCCAGCGCGAGCACCCCAAATCGGCCCCAGCCTCTGACAATGAGGGGTCCAAAGTGCCGTAAGCGCCGGCCAAGATCAGCACGGCATAAGGCAAATTGACCACCAAGTGACCGACCGAAAGAGTCGCGAAACCCAGGTTGACTTTCGCCTGTATGAAGACGGTCAACAAGGCGACACCGAGCACGATCTCTGGCACAAGCAGTGGTGTCGCCACCAATCCCATGAAGGCTTGCTTGCCACGAAACTCGCCCTTTGCCAACGCAGCTGCGGCCATGAATCCGAACAGCGTGGCTAAGGTCGCCGATGCCGCGCCGACGATGGCACTGACTCGCAACCCATCGAGCAACTGCGCATCATTTGCCAGCACCGAATACCACTTCGTGCTAAACCCGCCCCAGCGATAGGTCAGCTCAGAGGCATTGAACGAGAGTACGACGACCGCGACGATCGGCACATACAAGAACGCAAACGCCAACTGCGCGAGACCAGCGGTGACCCACTCCATGGGGTGCTTCTTCATCGCAATGCCTCCCGCCGGCGTTTGGACCAGAAAGCAAAAACCGCCAGGGATGCCAGCATCATCACCAACAAGATGACTGAGGCTGCCGCACCCATTGGTTGATTGCGGAACTCGGTGTTCAACGTGACGATGACGTTGCCTACCAGTTGCTTTTTGCCCCCACCCAACAAGATGGGGATCACAAAGACACCCAGGGTGGGAATGAAGGTTAGGAGCGCTGCGCCCACCATTCCCGGCTGCACAAGTGGCAACAGCACCCGGCGTTGCACACCCCACCAGCCACAGCCCAAATCGGCAGCTGCCTCGGTCAAGGACAGGTCCAACTGCCTCATAGAGGCATAGATCGGGAAGACCGCCGTGGGCAAAAATGCATAAAGCAGACCCAAGAACACTGCACCGTCGCTGGGTATCCATCCCTCGGTGACACCAGGAAGGCCCAACAAATCGAAGAAGGAACTCACCGGACCACGAGGGCTGAGCAAGTTGATCCAGGCAAAGACTCTGACCAAGAAATCGGTCCAGAACGGGATGATGATCAACATCAGCAGAATCGACTGCACTCGCGCAGGCTTCATCGCGATGTAGTAGGCCAGCACATAGCCCACCACGCAGCAAAACACCGTGTTCGCCGCAGCCATGTACAGGCTGTACCCCAACACTTTGATGTAGACCGGGTCGGCGAGCGCCTGATAGTTGGCGAACGTCCAGCCACCCTCGACCCCGCCGTAGTCTCCGGCGTTGGCGAAGCTCGTGCGAACCACTAACCCAAGCGGCACCAAGACAAACAAGATGACAGTTGCCGCTGCCGGCGCGATCAAGGTGAAGTCACTGAGCCGACGCGCGCGTGGGCGCAGCCTGCCACCGCTAGGCGCGATGGCGTCGCTGATCTGGCTCACAGGTCCACTGTGACCCTCACCACTAGGCAGTGGCGAGTCCCCTGGCTTACGATCTGCGACATCTTGCCTGGGTCAAGGTGACGGAATTCGTAGTGAAACGGGGGCTGGCGATGGGCGAGAGCCACGAAGCGCTCGATATCGACCGGTTTGACCGGTTGATCATCGACCAGCTTCGCATTGATGGCCGACAACCCTTCGTAGATGTGGCTCGAACGGTTGGCCTCTCCGAGGCCGTCGTACGCCGACGCTATGCGCGACTGCACCGACTAGGAGTGCTGCAAGTTGTCGGCATGGTCGACGCCCCTCGAATTGGAGAACTATTTGCCCACGTCTGCCTGCGGGTTCGCGGCGTACCCGTGGCCTCGGTGGCAGACGCGCTAGCCAAATTGCCGCAGGTGAAGTTCGTGGCATTGAGTTCAGGTAGCTATGACCTCGTCATCGACGTCAGTGCGGCCGATGTGAGCGAGTTGGCCGAACTCCTCAACGGAAAGATCCACCGGATTAAGGGGGTCTACCAAGTCGAAGTCTCCACAGCATTGGAGACCTACAAAGACTCCTATTTGTGGGCTGGCTTTCGAGAACCGCCTGCTACGCGGAGTGCGATCCTTCCCCGCTGACGTCTTGGCCGACCGATTGAGCCAACCCGCTCCAGGAATAGTCCTTAGCCAGCGAAAGCAAGATCAAGGTCTCCAAGTCCGCTACCCCTGGGGTCGCTCGGATCTGGTCCTGCAATTCGATGAGTTGCGCCTGGTTGGCGCAGGTGGCCTCCAAGAAAAGTTCGTAGCTTCCGGCACACACGTCCACGTGTGCCACCGTGGGGATCTCGCGCAAAATCGAAGCGACCGCCCGTGGAGACAATTCGCGAGTGCGAATCAGGAAACGCACCGATTGGTGACCAAGAAGCAGCGGGTTGCACAAGGCGACGATCTGCAGCACTCCGTCGTCTTGCAGCCTGGCGACGCGTTGGCGCACTGTGCCTTCCGAGACACCCACTTCTTTGGCCCCCGCGGTATAGGCCATCCGCCGGTCACGTTGCAGCAATGCCATGATCGCCCGGTCAGTGCCGTCGACCCGTCGACTACTCGGGGGCGTCTCGGCGGACGCACTAGGTTTCATGGCTGGCCACACTATGCCTTCGCCTGGGTCCTCGTCTGCGGCCCTCTTCTGGGCGCTAGCTGGGATTGATGTCCAGGCTTAGCCTGCGACTAGATCCTCGATCGCGCTAGCCAACATGTCGATCTCCGACTCCTCGATCACTATGGGCGGCGCGAGCCGGATCGTCGATCCATGAGTGTCCTTGGCCAAGATGCCCTTTTCGAGCAGACCCAAGGTGAGTTCACGCCCAGAGTGCCCACCGGGCTCGACATCGAGACCGAACCACAGGCCACGGTGCCGCACTGCCGCCAGGCCATTGCCCACCAAGGGGTCGAGCCGGGCCGCGAGGCGTTGACCCAGTTGGGTTGCCCGCGTCTGGAACTCGCCAGTCTGCAAGATCTCACACACCTCTTGCCCAATCGCGCACGCCAACGGGTTACCGCCAAAGGTCGAGCCATGGGAACCGGGGGTGATCACCTTCATGATCTCTGGGTCAGTGGCGATGGCTGACAGCGGCACAATGCCACCGCCGAGCGCCTTCCCAAGCACATACATGTCGGGGACGACACCTTCGTGGTCACACGCAAAGGTCATGCCGGTGCGCGCCAGACCGCTTTGAATCTCATCGGCGATCATCAAGATGCCCTGCTGCGTGCAGACTTCACGCACTGCCTTCAGGTAGCCCTCGGGTGGGATCACGACCCCGCCCTCACCCTGGATGGGCTCAAGGAGCACCCCGACAGTGAACTCGTCGATGGCCGCTTTGAGTGCGTCGATGTCGCCGTACGTCACCGAGCGGAAGCCGGGCGTGTATGGGCCGTACTCGTCGTGGGCGACCTTGTCGTCACTAAAGGAAATGATCGTGGTGGTTCGGCCGTGGAAGTTGCCTTCCATCACGATGATATTGGCCATGTCTTCAGGCACTCGCTTGACTTGGTAGCCCCAACGACGCGTCACCTTGATCGCCGTCTCAACGGCTTCCGCGCCGGTGTTCATCGGCAAGATGTTGTCTTTGTTGGTGACCTGGCACAGCGCCTGCGCAAACGGGCCGAGTTGATCGTTGAAGAAAGCTCGGCTCGTCAGGGTCAGTTGATCCAATTGAGCATGAGCCCGCTTGAGCAACCGAGGGTTGCCGTGACCAAAGTTCAGGGCCGAATAGCCGGCCAGGCAGTCGAGATAACGCCGGCCCTCCACGTCGGTCACCCAGGCGCCTTCGCCATGCGCAATCACCACGGGTAGCGGGTGATAGTTGTGCGCGGCGTACTCCTCAGTGGTGACGATGTGCTCTGCGCTGGTGTGGGCACGCCCGACCATGAGCGATCTCCTGTTCTTCTTCGGATATGGCGGGCGCAACGTTCTCGCACCTGCCGCTCTCACCCTATGCCTTCCTGTGGCGGATTGTCAGACAACCCGAGTGTTTTGCGTACGGCGGACATCCGCCAACAGCGGTCGCATGGGTGGATCGCCGACCTCGCCGGAGGAAGATTGCTTCCAACAGATCCGACAACGAGATCCAGATAGAACCTCTCGCAAGACCGCGACCACGCATCACTGACGTGTCCTCGTAGACCTCTCCGATTCCGTTGGCCTCAGCCACTTCGGCTGGGTCCAACTGGTGTTTCCTGGAGTCCACTTCCCATGGAAAACTTGCGCTTCCCATGTGAAGTTTCACAGGGGAAGCGCAAGTTTCACCGGGTACCCGGTGAAACTTCACCCGGCCGGAGGCCACAAGTTGCCACGCACCAAGCGGCCAGGGAAAACAGCTGCAGAGAACACCCGAGCGCATCCAAGCTCAAGGCATGCAGACTCAGCTCGCACCTCAGACTGAAGCACCCAACGCACCAGCCACGCCGGAGACGTTGGCTGGGCCGACGTGGCACGAACTTCGGCGCAGCTTGGGTGATAGCCACCGGGCTCGGGGTGCGTTCCAGTGCGCGGCGGTGGGTCGCGCCAACATCAATCGACTCATCGAGTCGCTCACCTCGGCCAGCCGCCGGTTCGTGGGTCGGATACACGTTGAGATGCCGTTTGAGCCACTCGCAAGCACCATGTGGCGTGGCGAGCTCGTGGTCACTGCCCAAGCGCTCGTGCGCAACCCGCTGCTCTCCTCGCTCGCTCCTGGTGTGCACACCGGACCAGTGCCTGGCGCTCTGGCCGTCTTCGATGGCGTTTATTGCCTGATGGAGGGCCTGCACACTCCCCAAGGTCACCCGACCGCCTGGATCAGCCACGATCCTGGGATTGCGGGGTTGGCTAAGACAACGTGGCAACGAGTGAAGGCACAATCGCGGCCCGCGGAGCAGCCCGTGCTCACTGAGCGGCAAGTGCAAGTCGCTGCGCAACTCGTGCTGGGTGAGACCACTCGGGTGATCGCTCGCCACCTCGGCTATTCAGAGAGAACGGTCGAGCGCGACGTTGAGGTAGTCACTCTGTTTGTCGGCGCCAACTCGCGTACGGCGGCGATCGCCCGACTGCTCGGTGCGGTGCACTAACCCAATCGCCAGTGGCACGATGTGCCCATGGCGAAGCCCTTGATCAGCCGCGAGCAGATCTTCGATGAGGCTTTGCGCATCCTTGACGATCAGGGCGCTCAGGGACTGACCGCCCGCAATCTGGCTGCTCGTTTGAAGTGTTCGACGAGCACGCTTTATCAGCAAGTAGGTCCGCGTGAGCAGATGCTTCACGGTCTGGTGGCCCATGCATTTGCACAAGCTGAGTTATCCCCTGGCCAGATGACCAGTTGGCCCGACGCGGTGCGCTCGTGGTGTGCCCAGGTGCGTTCCACCTTGCTCAGTCGGCCCGAGTTGGCCGGCCTGATGACATTGCCTGATAGCGAGATCTTGGTGCGGTTCGCTGGGCGATTGACGAGGGCGCTGAGGGAGCACGGTTTTGCCGAGGGCGACGCCGTACACATCGCAGCAACGCTGAACCACCTAGCGACCTCGATGGTGATGGGTGAGATCAAGGCAGGCACAGCCTGGAACTTTGCTCCAATCTTTGACACTGCCATTGAGTGGGCGATCGCGGGCATCGAAAGAAGTTCCGCTAGCCCATCGACTCAATAAAGAAACGGCGTTACTGTAAGCCCACCTGATGCCAAGGAGGGCAATGTCCAACCAGTCACCCGTCCGGGTTTTCCAAGTTGCCACCGGCAATGTGGGCACCGAGATGATCAAGCGGATCGCACACCACCCAGATCTTGAGTTGGTGGGGCTGCATTGCTACACCCCCAGCAAGCTCGGCCAAGACGCCGGGACGATCGCGGGCCTAGACCCCATCGGCGTGATCGCCACGGGCACCATCGAGGAGATCATCGCCGCGCACCCCGATGTGGTGACCTTCCACGGGGTGTTCCCTGACGAATCGCTGTACCTGCCAGTGCTCGAGGCAGGCATCGACATCGTCACCACCGCCGACTGGATCACGGGCCACCACCGAAATCGCAACCACCCACACGAGTCGGGCCGCAGTTGGACCGAGATCATCGAAGAGGCGTGCCAGAAGGGCGGATCGACGTTCTATGGCACCGGAATGAACCCTGGTCTCGCACAAATCCTGACCACCGTCCACACCGCAGATGTCGCTCAGATCGAAAACGTCACCGTCATCGAGTCAGTCGATGTCTCTTGCCACCACTCGGCCGCTACCTGGACCGAAGTGGGATTTGGTCGCCCAGTCGAGGACCCCGAAGTGCCAGCGATGCTGGAGAAGTTCACCTTCGTGTTCGCCGACTCGGTGTGGTTGATGGCTGACGCGATGGACCTGCAACTCGACGAGGTGACCTTCTCCTACGAACTGGGCGCCTGCACCGACGACGTCGACCTGGGCTGGTACAAACTCCCGCGCGGCTCAGTGGGTGGTTGCTATCTGAAGTACCAAGGCATGGTCAACGGAGTGCCTCGCATCGAAACCCACCTCGAATGGCAGATGACGCCGCACACCGAGCCGAAGTGGCGGGTGCAGGGCTGCTACATCACCAAGATCACCGGCGACCCGTGCATCTACAGCAAGCACATGATCTTCCCGCCCCCAGGCGTCGACTTTAAGAACATCGAAGACTTCGCCTCCATCGGAATGACGATCACCGGCATGCCTGCCTTGAACTCCATCCGATCTGTGGTGGCGGCTAAGCCAGGCATCATCACGAGCGCTGACCTGCCGCTGCGAGCCTTTGCGGGCCGGTTTAGCCCCGACGTACTCAAGGAGTCATCATGAATGTCCTCGATGGCAGGATCGCCGTCGTCACAGGCACCAGTCGCGGAGTCGGAGTGGGCATCGCCCGCCAGTTACTCCTGGCCGGAGCCACTGTCATTGGCTGCTCGCGAAGCCCGATGGATCACTTGCCTGCAGCCGACGGCATCGACGGCGCGCTCGATCGCTCCGAGCAATGGGTGTGCGACCAAGGCGACTACGCCTCCATCGACGCCTTCGTCTCACGTGTGGTTGAGAAGTACGGCCGCATCGACATCTTGGTCAATAACGCCGGCGGCACCGTGCCCTCCCCCTCGGTGGAAGCCGTGCCCGAGTTGGTGAGCAAGTTCCAGGGGGCGCCGCTAGCCGATGATCCTGGCCACCGCTCCGCGCTCTTCCACGCCTACGCCATCCAGATGAACCTGATCAGTCCGTTGTGGTTCGCGCTGAGGGTCTATGCCCAGATGCGCACTCAGGAGGGCACCGGATCAATCATCAACATCTCCAGCGGAGCCGGACACCCGGCAGGGTCTCCGACCCTGGTGTCGTACGGCGCGGCCAAGTCAGGCCTCAACCACCTCACCAAATCACTGGCCGAAGAGTGGGGGCCGCATGCTCGGGTGAACTGCCTTGCTCTCGGACCAACGATGACCGACAACTTCCGGGCCTTCGTGCTCGGCGACGACCCTGAGGGGAAGGAGTATTTCGCCAACGTCCCGCTCGGTCGCGCTGGCGAACCAGACGAGGTCGGTCGCACTGCAGTCTTTTTGTGTAGCGGCCAAGCCGACTACATCAACGGAACCACTATTGAAATCGACGGCGGCATGCTCCCGGGTGTGCTCTACGACGCCGGCCTTAAGACGATTACGGACTTGCTATGACAAACGAACCACGCCCCTTACGGGTCATCCAGTTCTCCACCGGCAACGTTGGTGAGCACTCTCTGCGCCAGATCATCGAAGACCCGGGCCTTGAACTTGTTGGTTTGCACGCCAACTCACCCGACAAGATCGGGCGCGACGCAGCCCTGCTCTGCGGGCTCACCGAGCCGACCGGGATCCTCGCCACAAACGACACGGCCGCCTTGGTCGCGCTGGGTGCAGACTGCGTCGTCTACACCTCTCAAGCAGAGATGCGACCCGACGGTGCACTCGACGAACTCACTGCCTTTCTCGAAAGCGGCACCAACGTCGTCGCCTCATCGCTGGTTTGGCTGATCCACCCTGACCACGCTGACCCCTGGCTCACTGAGCCCCTGGAGGCAGCGTGCGCCCGAGGCAACAGCACGATGCTGGTCACGGGGATCGACCCGGGATTCTCTGGCGACGTACTCCCCTTAGCAGCGCTGCGCCTAGCCCAATCGGCAACCAAGGTTGTCGTGCAAGAGATCTTTGATTACGGCACGTACGACGATGCCGAGTTCACCGGCGTTGCCTTCGGATTCGGCGCCGCTCCCGACGCCGAACCACCGCTGATGTTCTTGCCTGAGGTCGCAAAGTCCATCTGGGGCGGACCGGTGAAGGTCGTGGCTCAGGCTCTTGGGGTTGAACTCGACGAGATCACCGAGCAGGTCGAAAACTGGTACACCCCCGAGCAGATCGAATGCACCATGATGACGGTTCCCGCCGGTCACGTGGCTGCGGTTCGCTTCGCAGTGCAAGGGCTCAAAGACGGTGAAGTCATCATCTCGATGGAGCACGTCAACCGCCTCACCCAAGCCGCGGCCCCAGACTGGCCCTACCCACCCGATGGCCGATCCGGCGTGCACCGCGTCGTCGTGAGTGGTCGCCCAGGTGTGGAGATCAACACCCACGTCGGTCACGACGTCGATGACGTCAACTTGGGCGGCATCATCTCCACGGCTGCGACGGTGGTCAACGCCGTACGCGCCGTGTGCGAAGCACCTCCTGGACTCACCGAGGCCTCACGCTTGCCGCTGCCCCAGGCTCGGGGATTGATGCGCTAGTTGTTGAGCACGTGGGCCAGGGCAGCAATGAACTGGTCCACGTGCTGGCGCTCCCACACCAATGGCGGGCGCACCTTGAGCACCTGGCCCGTGGGGCCGGTCGACCCAGCTAAGACACCGGCCTTGGCTAACCCGTTGACGAGTCGTTTGGTCTCCTCACGAGTCACCACATCAACTCCGGCGACCAGGCCTACGTGTCGCACCTCGCCAAGCATGGCTGAGTCTGCGGCAAGTTCGTGGAGTCGCTGCGCGAGGTAGGCGCCGACCTCAACCGCCTGCTCAGGCAGGCGGCGATCAGTGAGTACGTCGAGCACCGCATTGCCAGCCGCAGCTGCAGCCGGTGTCGCCGCGAACGTGGAGAAGTACTCATAGCTTTGGGCCAGACGATCGGCGATTTCACGGCGCGTGATGACCGCACCGATGGGATAGCCAGCACCCATCGGCTTGCCCAACGTCACGAAGTCTGGGGTGACACCGGACTGCATGAAGCGCCACAACTGCGGCCCGGTGCGCCCGTAACCAATCTGCACTTCATCGGCTAGATACAACGCTCCAGCCGCATGAGCGCCAGCGAGCAGCCCTTCAAAGTACGACGCCGGCGCGTCATGAACTCCTTCAGTTGTGAACCCGGAGTCAGCCAACAACATGGCCGGCCTCAATCCCCGCGACGCCAGATCCGCCGCTGCCTGAGCGACGTGAGCGGACGTGGTTTCAGCACTGAGAGCCGTGGGATCCTCTGTTGCCCGAGGTGCTGGGAACCTCCCGATCGCCGCCGGTCGATGGCCTGGAGGCCACTCGTTAGAACTGAGGTCGGCCATCCACTTGGTGCTGCCGTGATAGGAGTGCTCCACGATCATCGCCCCATCGCCCCCGGTGAAATCGGTGGCAAGGCGCCAAGCAACCTCGTTGGCCTCGGTGCCAGAGGTGGTGAATAGCACCGTGTCGAGGCCTGGTGGCATCGTGGCCACGAGCCGCTCGGCAAGTTCGACGATCTCGGGGTGCAGGTATCTCGAGTGGGTGTTGATGTGCCTCAGTTGGCGGGCCACTCGATTGGCCACTGTCGGATCGGCGTGACCGACCACAGCAACGTTGTTATAGGCATCGAGGTATCGCTTGCCCTCTTTGTCGATAAGCCAGGGCCCTTCACCGCTGACGATGTGCAGAGGCTCGTCGTAGAACAGTGGTGAGAGTTTGCCGCCCATCACCGCGTCGCGCCGAGCCCGCAGATCCGGCGTCACCGCTGCACTGCGAGTGCCAGCCAGTTGGTGAAGGCGGCTGGCGAGTTGGCCGGGTGAAAGCGCACTCAGTTGGGTCAGCACGCGAGTGTTGGCGTCGTCGTACTGGCTGATGTAGGCCAGATTGTCGGCATGTGATTGCGAACGAGCACCAGCAATCAGGTCGCTGAGCACAAGTCGAGCCAGCACGAGTTCACCGAGCACTTCAACCTCGGCGTGTGTGAGCAGTCGGTGGCGTTGGTAGCCGCGCAGCACGCCACCGGCCAGGGCCCAGGTGTCTGCAACCTGCACGCGCGCGGTGTTGCGCAACACCGAGGTCAACGTGACCGCGAGGTCGCACACATTCGCGGTGTGGTGCATGTCGCCGAAGTCGATCAGCCCGCTGACCTGCCCGCCTTCGGTCAGCACATTGGTCAACGTGACGTCGCCATGTTGCACCCCGCCGGGCAAGGTGTGACAGGCAGCGATGGCCGGTCGCAATCGCGCCACCATTGCTGGGTCAGAGTGCGGGTGTCGCCCGGCCACCAACTCCAGTCGGCGGATGTCCCAATCAAGATCGCGCTCACCGGCGGCAGCATGGAAGAAGCCAGCCAAAGCAATGCTCATCTGGGCCGCTGCGGCGCCCACACGCTCGGCCGCCTCGACCGTGATCGGAGAGCCTTCAAGCGCCTCCCCGGGAAGCACAGTGATCAACCGAGCCAGACACTCTCGTCCGTGTTCTTCGCTGACGACGTGAACGACATTGCCAGCGGTCGTCGGCATGGTGCGGGGAACCGGCAACAGCGCATCAGCCAGCGCTGCGTGGGCCATCGCAGCCACTTCCATGTCGACGACGGCTGGGTCCTCAGCAGGATTCGACACCTTCAATACGAAGGCACCGTTGACCATCACATTGAAGTCCCGCTCGCTTTCGAGTCGCCGAATCGAGGTGACTTCGATGCCCCAGGCCTCACGCAGCGCCGCCGTGATCGCCTCGTCGCGAAGGTACGGCGCTTCCTCGCTCAACACACTCATCGCTCGCCGCTTTCAGGTGCCAACAAGTCGGCGATCTCAGCCAAGCTCCAGGGTGGCTGATCGCTGTGATCGCGCCACGTCACCAGACTTTCCTTGGGCTGCTCAAAGCGACCGATGTAGCCGCCAGACCCACTGAACAGCTGCCCAGTTTCGGGGTTCAATGGGCTAGCTAGATAGGTGTAAAGAGCTGCGACGTACTCAGCAGGGGCGGGGCTCTGAGCGCCGGCGTACATCAAGTCATCGAGGATGCCCCGCTCGTGCAACTGGGCAATGTGGGAGTGATAGTCGGCTCCGTCAGAGAGCCTTGTGGCCGCGCCCGGACACACCGCATTGACCCGCACTCCGTGCTCGCGAAGTTCGGCAGCCAACGCATACATCAGACTGTTGATCGCGCCCTTCGCCGCCGGATAGCCGGTGCCTGCAAAGGCCCCCGTGAACGCATGGGAACTCGTCAGCACGATCGACCCACGACCCCGGGCCGCCATGATCGGAGCCACCGCGCGACAAGCCAGGAATGTCGACGTCAGATGTGTATCAATGAGGGCCTGCCATTGAGCCGGATCGATCGCCAAGATCGAGGACCCAGCCGGTTCGGGAGTGCCCGCGCACGCCACCAACACTCCCAGTTCACCGATGCTTTGCGCTGCTTCGAGCATCCGATCCACCACACCTTGATCAGCACAATCGCCGACCACACCAACGGCAGCCGCACCTGACTCTTGGAGAGACGCAACCGCAGCATCCACCGCCTCGCCCACTCGTCCGTTGACCACTACCGCAGCCCCCTGGGCGCCTAAGGCCCTCGCCACCGCGAGCCCAATCCCGCGACTCGATCCCGTCACGATGGCAGCAGTGCCCTCAAACAATGCGACTCCTGAGTTCAGTGGGCGTTGGTCCCTTGTGGTCAGTATCGTGCACCGACCTCCTGCGAACTCGGGTTTCGATACCCTCCGGGGGTATGTGAAAGTCACAAGTAAACCTGTGACTTTGGCGCCTTGCGGGGAGGATCTCCCCCGCAAAGCGCCAAACATCCCGGTGAAGCAGCTGCTCCGGGATTCAGGAGTGGGACATGGTGACGGATGGGCTCCGGTGTCGTTTGCCCAAGACCGGCCAGCCAAACCTCGGCGAGAGCAGTTGGGTCATCCAACAGGCCCGCCCTCGGCGGCAGAGCGGCCGATCTCGTATGTTTGCTGATCAATGACCCCAATTTGGGTCAAGAAATCCGGACAACTCGGGCACTTTTCCGCCTATTGATCAGCAAACGTACGAAAGCCGCGCCCACTAACCACCCGTCTCCTCGACACCGAGCGCATGCTTGCCATGTCGCGTCACAAGCACCGACAACACATGGCACTGCTTCGCTCTTAGCCGGACTATCCGACACTATGGGCGCATGAACCACCTCACCACGTTGACCAAGCCGACCAGCGCGATTCCACTCATCGCTGCCGTTTTGCTGGCAGCAACGTGGGGAAGACAACTCAGTGGCTTGGTGGTCGCACTCGTCGCGTTGGTTTTGATCGCGGTAGTGGTCTGCGCCGTACACCATGCCGAAGTGGTGGCGCACCGCATCGGGGAGCCCTTTGGCGCGATCGTGCTCGCACTCGCGGTCACGGTCATTGAGGTCGGTCTCATCGTGAGTTTGATGCTCGCCGACAGCGGCAACACCAGCGCGCTGGCTCGTGACACGGTCTTCGCCGCAGTCATGATCAGCACAAACGGAATCGTGGGGCTTTCGCTCTTTTTGGCCACCGCCAAACACGGGCTCAGCGTCTTCAACGCCGATGGAGCAGGCGGCGGACTGGCCGCGACAATCACACTGGCAGCGATGACCTTGGTGCTGCCACGGTTCACCTTGACCGACACTTCACCGGCCTTCACCAGCAGCCAGTTGATCTTTGCAGGGGTGGCATCAGTGCTGCTTTTTGGCCTCTACATCAGCACCCAGACGGTGCGTCACCGCAACTTCTTCTTGCCGCTGAACCCCCAAGGCGAACTATGCGATGAGGCCGAGCAAGGCGAACCGCCCACTCGACAGGAAACGCAGATGAGCCTGGGGCTACTCCTAGTGGCCTTGGTCTGTGTCGTTGGGCTAGCGAAAGTGACTGCTCCAACTCTTGAGGGGTTGGTCGTAGGGGCAGGGATCCCGGTGTCGTTTGTCGGTGTCGTCATTGCCCTGGTCGTGCTAGGCCCCGAAACCCTGGCCGCAGCGCGCGCCGCGCTGCGCGGGCGAGTGCAGACTTCGCTCAACCTCGCTTACGGATCAGCGGTCGCGAGCATCGGTTTGACCATCCCTGTGCTCGCTGTTGTCACTGCCTTCACCAAGCAAGAACTTCATCTCGGCCTAGGCGGCACTCATCTAGTGCTGCTAGCCGTGACCGCGGTCGTTGGCACTCTCACCGTCGTCCCTGGGCGGGCAACCAGGCTCCAAGGTGGGCTCCACCTGGCCCTGCTGGCGTCGTACTTGATGCTCTCGATCGTGCCCTAACCGCTCAATCCACTTCCCTCGGGACAAACTCGTAGCGACTCGTGGGGATGACATCGATATCGCGATCAGCACCAAAGCGCACAACGCTGGCGAGCATGGCGGTCATCCGCTGCCCCATTTCCTCATCGGTGGAGACCCCATAGAACGCCTTGAAGTCACCTAGCGCCTCAATGGGGAACTGCTCTTCGACGATCGCGTCGATGGCTGGAGCGTTGGGGGTCAGTGGCTGGAGCACGCGGTTCTGCACGTAGCCGAAGGTGGCCTGCAGGTCCACTGCTGGGCCGACGTGGTCCTCTTGCCAGATGCGGCGCCACTCGGAGTACTCCATCTCTGCAGGGCAGCGCAGCAGCGCGATGTTGGCGAATCCCTCGACTCGGCCCTCGGCATCGACGCGGTCGGGGGTGATCGGCAGCACCACCCGCTCCTCAACGGAGTACGCCGCAGCATCGGCTGGGAGTCCCGCGACCCAGCTCTCCACCGACTCAGCAGGCATCCACGCGCACACCACTGCCTTGGGTGACTCAGGCAGATGGGTCAGTCGCAGCATCGCGCCCGCGACTGCCGCATCGTCGAGGTTGATCTGCACGCGCTCAGCACCTGCAGGCACCGATGGCTCAGTGGCACATAGCGCGATGACTTTGACCAGTGGATTGCTCATGGGAGGAGTGTGGCGCACTGACACTTAGCCATCAGCGCAGGCACGTTCGACTTCGGCGACGATCTCAGCCAAGGCAGTGCCTGGGGTGTAGATGCCAGCGACGCCCATCTCGCGCAACTCATCTGCATCAGCCTCGGGAATGATGCCCCCGACCAAGACGGGGATGTCTGCGTCGCCGAGAAGTTCGAGCACACGGCGAGTCAACGCCACGTGCGCTCCAGAGAGAATCGAGAGTCCGATCGCATCGACGTCTTCACTGATCGCGGCAGCAACGACTTGCTCTGGGGTTTGCCTCAGCCCGGTGTAGATCACCTCAAACCCCGCATCACGCAAAGTGCGGGCCACCACTTTGGCACCACGGTCGTGGCCATCAAGCCCAGGTTTGGCGATCAGCACTCGCCCGCGCGGAAGGTTCATCACACACTCCTCAGAACGCGTCCGTTGGTTGCCAGCGGCCCAGGTGTTGCTCCAGCACGGCCACGATTTCACCGATCGTGGCGTAGGCCTGCACTGCCTCGATCGTCGCGGGCATCACCGATCGCCCCGCAGCCACGTCGGCGCTCAGGCGCGCCAGGGCAGAGTCGACTTCCGGTTGGTTTCGCTCCGCGCGCACCTTGCGTACGGCGCCAACTTGAGCGGCCTCGGTGGCCTCGTCGATCCGGAATACCTCGAGGGGCTCAGCCTCAGCCGGGAACTTGTTGACCCCGACCACGACCCGCTCACCTGACTCAACGAGTTGGGCCTGGCGATAAGCGGCTGCGGACAGTTCTTCAGCCAAGAGCCCCGACTCCAAACACGCCAACGCCCCACCGCGGTCCTCGATCTCACCCATCAACGCCGTGATTGATTCGACGAGTTCGTCGGTGAGTTGCTCCACCGCATATGACCCGGCCAGGGGGTCGAGGGTCTGTGTCAGTCCGCTTTCGAAGGCGATGACTTGTTGGGTGCGCAAAGCCAAGGTGGCCGCAGCCTCGGTGGGCACCCCGAGCGCTTCGTCGTAGGCCGACACGTGCATCGTTTGCACCCCCGCCAGGGCGGCAGCGGTGGCTTCAAGTGAAGCTCGCACCACGTTGTTGAGGGGCTGTTGGGCGGTCAGGGATGAGCCAGCGGTGAAGGCAAAGATTCGCAACTGCTCAGAGGCTGCCTCTTGAGCGCCGTACGTCTCACGCATCAATTGCGCCCACACCCGACGGGCGGCCCGAAACTTGGCCACCTCAGGCAAGAAGTCCGGGGTGATCGCCAGGAACGTAAACAAGGTCGGAGCCACTCGGTCCACCGACATGCCACGGCGCACGCATTCGTCGAGATAGGCCCGAGCATTGGCGAAGGTAAAGGCAACCTCTTGGGTGGCCGAGGCCCCCGACTCGCGGATGTGATAGCCGCTCATCGCTAGCGGGGTCCACGTCGAGACGTGTTGTGCGCAGTACTCAATGCAGTCCACGGCCAGCATCAGCGAGGCCCGCGGCGGGAAGATCTGCGTGCCACGAGCAATGAACTCTTTGAGCACGTCGTTTTGGATAAACATCCCGAACTCGGCCGGATTGACCCGTCGCTTTTCAGCTAAGGCGACGAACAGCGCGGCCCAGATGTAGCCGATCGAGTTGGCCGTGGTGCGCACCTGGCTGATCTGTTCGAGCGGGATGCCGTCCATCAAGATCTCGATGTCAGCTAATGAGTCGATGGCGACGCCAACGCGTCCCACCTCGCCCACTGCTCGTGGGTCATCGGAGTCGATGCCCATCTGGGTAGGCAGGTCGAGAGCCACCGAGAAACCAGTGACGCCGGCCTGCAAGAGTGCTCGGAATCGTTGGTTCGACTCAGCCGGAGTGCCGAATCCGGCGTACTGCCCCATGATCCACGGCTTGGGCTCGGCACTGATCCCTCGAGTGAACGGAAACTCCCCTGGAAGCTCTGAGCCCGGCGCGGAGTAGACCGCCTGCAACGCCGGGTCCTGCCACCTCATGATTCCAACTGCTCTCTCAGCACGCGTTTGGCGATCTTGCCGGTCGCGTTGAGGGGGAAGGCATCGATCACGCGCACCTCCTTCGGCTTCTTGTACGACGCCATCTGCGCTCGGCAGTGCTCAATCACCGCCGCCGGATCGATCGTGTGCCCAGGCTCGGCGGTGACGACTGCGACCACGCGCTGGCCCCAGTCGGCATCTGGCATGCCCAGCACCGCGACCTCAGCGACTCCAGGGATGGCAGCCACTACGTCTTCGATCTCGCGGGGGTAGATGTTGTAGCCACCGCTGATGATCATGTCGCTCTTGCGGTCCATCAGCCACAAGTTGCCTTCAGCGTCGATGCGTCCCAGGTCACCAGTGTGCAGCCACCCATCGACCACTGATTTGCCTAGGTCGGTGCGGGTTTCGGAGTTCCAGTAGCCAGCCATCACGTGATCGCCTCGCGTGATGATTTCCCCAGGCTCTCCCGCGGGCAACCGCTTCCCCGTCTCATCCACCACGGCGATTTCGACGCCGAGCGCTGTTCGTCCGGCCGAGGTCAGCAGGTCTGGCTCGCCGCTGAGGCCGCGAGCATGCATCGCCTCATCGAGCAGGGTCACCGGTGGGATGGCTTCGACGAGCCCGTAGTACTGCACCAGGTTCGGCGTGAGTCGCTCGGCGGCTTGGCGCATCTGCTCTGGGGGCATGGGGGCGCCGGCATAACCCAGCATTTTCAGACCGGCCAGTGGTGCGATGTCAGGCACGGCAAGGAGTCGGGCGACCATCGTCGGCACCATCGCGGTGTGGGTGGCGCCTCGTCGCTCAACTGCGTCGATGAACTCAGCAGGATCCCAGTGGGGCAAGACGATCTGACGCGCTCCTGCGACCAGGAACGGCAACACGAACAGCCCAGAAGTGTGGGTGATCGGCCCCGCGTGCACATAGGTGTCATGCTCTCCGGGCACCCCACCGAGCACATCATGGGTCATGTTCACCACGGAGGCCATCCAGTTGCGATGGGTGCGTTGCGCACCCTTGGGGTGCCCCGTCGTGCCCGAGGAGTAATGCAAACCGCACAACGTGTCTGGGTCGCGCACCGGGAGCGCAGTGGTTGGGGCGTTTGCGATCAGGTCCTCTAGGAGCAGCCCCGAGCCATCCCCCACCACCACGACGTGCTCGATTTCGGCTCGAAGTTGCTGGGTTTGATCGGCAAAACTGCCGTCGTAGATCAGTGCACGAGCCCCGGAGTCACGAGCGATCCGCTCCCAGTCGCTGGGGTGCAAGCGGTAGTTCAAAGCGGCCCGGATGAAGCCACCGGCCCGGATCGCCAGGTCTGTTTCGAGGTACGTCGTGGAGTTGGTCTGCAGATCCAACACCCGATCTCCAGGCTCGAGCCCGAGTGCGGCCAGCGCATTGGCAATGCGCACCACGCGCTCACCGAGTTCGGCGAAGGTGCGAGTGGCCTCAGGGCCCTCCACCGCGATGCGCGGCCCAAAGCGGCTCGCGGCGCGAGCGACCAGAGTGCCGATGTCCATCTAGTTGCCTCCTGCGACGTAGGCCGCGTCAAGAATCCGCACCCCGGTGGGCAAGGCAGTCACTGGATTGAGATCTAGCTCAAAGCCGGCTGGCCAATCCCGGGTCACCTCGGCCAGACGCGCGATGCACTGCACCAGAGCCTGACGATCAGCCGGGGCCGCACCGCGCACGCCACCGAGCAGCATGCCGACTCGAGTCTCATCCAGCATCCGATCGATCTCAGCGGCATCCACCGGCAAGACACGCAAGGCCACGTCAGCCACTACCTCGGTCAACACACCGCCGACGCCGACCGTGAGCACCTGACCCAGCGGGCTAGGGGCGATGCCGACCAGGACCTCAACCCCTGCGGGCACGCACTCCTCCACCCACACCCGACCACCCAACGCAGCGA
>CALMMO010000004.1 GCA_937868455.1 uncultured Marmoricola sp. | reverse complement strand
CGTGACTACTTCAACGAAGCCCGGTTTACTCAAAGTCCTCCAGTACTCCGCAGGTGCTGTCGCTGCGCTCGTCATCGTGCAGGCGCTCCTGGGCGCAGGCGTGTTGATCAGTGAAGACTCCTTCAAGGACGCTCACGGTGGCATTGGCATGTTGGCGGCGGCTTTTGCGGTCGTGTGCGCAGTCGCGAGTTTCATGTGGAAGAGCCAAGGCGGCAACCCCGGTTTGGTTGGTCACTCCATTGGCACTGCGGTGCTGTGCCTGGCCCAAGTTGGCATGGGCTACAGCGAAATCAAGGGTGCCCACATTGGCTTGGGGTTCGTGCTGCTCGCCGCCGGCGTTGCGCTGGCTGCGATTGCTTTCAACAAGCCGACCAAGACGGCTGCCTGACTTCAGCCCTCAGATACTGATCTGACTTCGCACCTCGAATAGCTCGGGGAAGAACGTCAGGTCCAGGGCTCGACGCAAGAAGTCGATGCCGCTTGATCCACCTGTGCCGGTGTGACGTCCGATCGTGCGCGTCACCACCTGCAGGTGGCGGAACCGCCATTGCTGGAAGTTGTCCTCGATGTCGATCAGCTCTTCACACGCCTCATACACACCCCAGTGCTCGTCAGGGGCGGCGTAAACCCGGCCGATGACACCGACCAACTCCGCGTTCATTGAGTACGGCGTGGAGAAGTCGCGATCCAACACCGCGACAGGGATCGGGTAGCCCTTACGGCTGAGGTAGGCCAAGAACTCGTCGTAGAGCGAGGGCTCGTGGAGCAGTTGGTCGAGTTCGGCATGCACCGCTGGGTCGTGCTTGAACACCTTGACCATGTCGGCGTTTTTGTTGCCGAGCAAGAACTCAACTTCGCGGTATTGGTAGGACTGAAAGCCGGATGAGGTCGCCAAGAAGGGCCGGATTTCGGCGTACTCAGAAGGCGTCATCGTGGCCAACACCGACCACTGGTCGGTGAGGGTGTGCTGTATGTGCTTGATGCGGGCCAGCCGCTTGAGGGCCTGGGAGAACTCGTCGTTGCGCAGGAGTGCGCGCGCCGATCTGAGTTCGTGAATGATCAGTTTGAGCCACAGTTCAGAGGTCTGGTGCTGGACGATGAAGAGCATCTCGTCGTGTTGTGCGGGTTGGGCCAAGGGCTGTTGCGCGGAGAGCAGCACATCGAGCTTGAGGTACTCCCCGTAGGACAAGTTGGTGGTGAAGTCCTGCTCGATGCCCTTTTCGAGTTCGCGCACTGATTTTTTCTGATCGTTCATTTCGCCAACGTAGCGTTATCGAGCCCGGCTGCGTCAGTGCCTACTGCACAGTAGAGTCGCGCTCACAGCCACGATTTGAGGAGATCACATGGCCAGCGAGTTGTTCACTTTGACCGTTGCCGATGGCACTGGGATTGCCACTCGCAAGTGGCTACCCGCGGGCGAAGCTAAGGCCGTCGTACTCATTGCCCACGGTATGGCCGAGCATGCGGCACGCTACGAATCCTTCGCGGGGCTGCTCAACGACCATGGCTATGCCGTCTATGCGCCCGACCACCGCGGCCACGGCGAGACCGCCAAGCTCGGCGAGATGTTGGGTCACTTCGCGGACTCCAATGGTTGGGCCACGGTTGTGGAGGACTTGGCGGCTCTGGTCGCACATATTCGTGCCGAGCACCCCGGTGTGAAGGTGTTCTACTTCGGCCACTCGATGGGATCGATGCTGGGCCGCTCCTTCGCGATCGCCCACGGCAAGGAAATCGATGGCCTGGTGCTCTCTGGCACGGCTGGCGACCCCGGCGCGCTAGGTGCGGTCGGCATGACGATCGCCAAGGTCGAAGCGCGCCTGCGCGGCAAGAGGTTCGTCAGCAAACTGATGAACGCCTTGACCTTTGGCCAATACAACGCAGCCTTCAAGCCGGCTCGCACCGAGTTCGACTGGCTCTCACGCGACAACGCTGAGGTCGATAAGTACGTCGCCGACCCCTGGTGCGGCAACATCCACACCTCTGGTTTTTTCGTCGACATCCTCACCGGCCTGAACCAGATCAACAGCGCCAGCGAAGTAGCCCGCATCCCCGCAGACCTGCCCGTCTACTGCTACGCAGGCGCCATGGATCCGGTGGCTGGCAAGAACGCCGCGGGTGCGCGTGGTGTGGCTCAGCAGATGCGCGCTGCGGGCGTGCGTGAGGTGAGCGAGAAGTACTACGACGACGCTCGCCACGAGGTGCACAACGAAACCAACCGCGACGAGGTCCTCGCTGACGTCATCGCCTGGTTCGACGCACATCTATAACGCCTTGTCGTAAAGGTCGACGTGGGCGCAGCTCACAGACCAAGATGCCCCTATGGCGAAGAAGCGGCTGATTCCCCCGCAAGATGCGATGTTCTTGTGGGGTGAAACCCCCGAAACGATGATGCATGTCGCATCGTTGATGCCATTCACTCCGCCGGCCGACGCTGGGCCGACGTACCTTCGTGATTTGTTGCAGCGGGTGCGCGAATCAACAGTGCTCTCGCCGTTCAACCTCAAATTGACGCATCCGCACCTGCTCCAGCACCCGCTCCAGGCGTGGGTCGAGGACGACAAGTTCGATATTGACTATCACGTACGACGCTCAGCACTTGCCTCCCCAGGTGATGAGCGCGAGCTGGGCATTTTGGTTTCCCGGCTGCACAGTCACCAACTTGATTTCACCCGGCCGCCTTGGGAGATGCACATCATCGAGGGCCTTGAGGGTGGGCGCTTTGCGATCTACACCAAGGTGCATCACGCGTTGGTTGATGGATACAGCGCTGTGAAGTCGTTGGGTCGTTCGTTGACCAAGGACCCCAGCGACCCGGCGGTGGACTTCTTCACGTCATTGGCTCCTAAGTCGAAGCCAAAAGCCGCTCCGGCCCAATCTGCCTCGCTGGTTGAGTCGCTCACCGCTGTGGCTGCAGGGGCCGCCGGGATGCTGGGTGGGGCCGTGTCGGGTGCCACTGATGTCGCCAAAGCGGTGATGAAGCTGGAGATGACCGGCAAGGAAGATGCGCTCAAGGGCGGGCGCGATGCGCCCCCCACCATCTTGAACCAGCGCACCTCTCGCACCCGTCGCTTCGCCACCCAGGTCTACGAAACCCAACGCTTGCGGGCCATTGCCACTGCCTCCAGAGGCACCCTCAACGACGTCGTGATGACGATCTGTGGCGCAGCGCTGCGACGCTACCTTCTCGAACTCAACGAGTTGCCCGACAAGTCGCTGGTTGCCTTCATGCCCGTCAACATCCGAGATGCGGGCGATGAGGGCGGCGGCAACAAGGTCGCCGTACTCCTGGCCGCGATGGGCACCGATGTCGCTGACCCTGTGCAGCGCCTGGAGTCAGTGATCGCCTCGACATCGGCCGCGAAGGGCCAGATGAAGGGGATGGGTCAGTTGCCTGCCTTGGCCTACAGCGGATATCTGCTGGCTCCTGGCATCGCCCAAACTGTGGCGGCGATGTTGGGCGTGCGCAACCTGCTGCCCACTACCTTCAACTTGATCTTGTCGAACGTGCCTGGGCCTCGACACAAGCTCTATTTGCTGGGCTCAGAACTCGAGGCGGTCTATCCGATCTCGATCCCAGCGCACGGCATGGCGCTCAACATCACGTTGGAGACGTACGCCGAGAAGATGTGCTTCGGCTTCACCGGCGACCGAGATGCACTGCCTTCGCTGCAGAAGCTCGCGGTCTACACGGGCGACGCGCTCGCAGAGTTGGAATCAGCCCTCGACCTGCCTGGCGCAGCGATGCCTGGCACCGACTTGGCACGCAAGAAGCGAGCGCGCAGTTCGAAGGCAACGCGAGAGGCTTTGGCGCCCAAACCGCGGAAGGCCTAGCCGGGCAAGCCTCAGCCGCAGAAGACCTAGGCGGGCACCAGATGCAAGACGCTGATCTCCGAGGGCGCAAAGACTCGGAACGGCGGCCCCCAAAAGCCGCTGCCACGCGAAACATAGAGCCGAGTCCGCGGCGAAACAGTTGCTAATCCCTGCACCACCGGCTCACGCAGTTTGACGAGGTAGTGGAACGGCCAGATCTGACCGCCGTGGGTGTGCCCAGAGATCTGAAGGTCGACTCTTTCTAGGGCGTCCTTGACCTGGTGAGGTTGGTGGGCCAGGAGCAAGATCGGCAGGCTCGGAGCTGAGGCAAGCGCTTGATCCACAGAGGGACCACGCCCAGCCATGGCGGTGCCTGTGGGGTCATCGAGACCTGCCACCACCAAGGTTTGCTCATGCACCAGGTGCTGGTTGATCAACACCGACCATCCCAACTGGTCCATGTATTTCATCCAGGCCGGTGCATCTGAGTAGTACTCATGGTTGCCCGCGATATAGGCACGTGTGCCAGCTTGTACGTCGGCCAGCCACTGCACCTGAGCAGAGCGCTGTGCCACCGAACCATCCGCGAGGTCACCCGCGTGCACGACGATGTCGGGGGATGTCGAGTTGACTCGCTCAACCACGCGGGAGGCCCACTGAGGGGTCGTCCAGGCGTCGAAGTGGGTGTCAGTGAGGACGGCAACCGTGAGGGGTCGCGAGAGGTTCTTGATCGGCACGGTCGTGTGGCGAAGCGCGGGAACCCGTCGAGCGGCGGCGTATCCGAAGATCGCGAGAAGCGTGACCACTGCTGCCACGCCGAGGGAGGTGAGTCGGGCGGCGGCCTCTGGATGCAAACTCAGCCCGCTCAGCACGCTGCGGCCGAGGAGGCCGATGACGCTCCAGACGAACAAGATCCACCCAAGGCCCAGCAAGAAGTGCGCCCCGCGCGCGGCGGCATCGTGCTCGCCGGCGGAGTTACCCCTGATCGCCAACACGATCATCGCCACGCCTGCGAGGAGGAAAGTCAGCCGTCCGAAGTTGGCAAAGGACCAGTGCGCTGCGTCAGGAAACAGTGCCCATGCCCCAAATCCCCAAAACAGCGCCGTGATCAGCGTGAGCACCCCCACGATGGCGACCCGCACCTTGAGTGGAGCATCGGTGAGCGAGTGCGGCGTCGTTGGCGCCTCATCTGTGACCAGATCGACGAAGGCCTGATCACCAGATGCATCGGGATTAGCTGACATGTCTCCAATGATGACTGACGTGTGGTGACCGAGAGTCACTCGGTCGACGTACGCCTTGCGGGGCAGTTATGCGCTTTGCGGGGGAGATCCCCCGGGCAAAGCGACAAAGTCACAGGTTTACTTGTGACTTTTCACCCCCGACAAACAGTCATACTTCGCCCATGGAAGCACTGAACTACGTCCCATTTCGGCGACCAGTCGTGGGCAGAGACCCAAACCAGAAGCATCGGGTAGCCACTGAACTCGAGTTGCTCTTCGACTTGATCTTTGTCGTCGCGATCGCGAGCAACGCTGCTCAACTGCACCACGGCATTGTGGGCGGGCATTGGGATGCGCTGATCGGTTACCTGATGACGTGGTGTGCGATCTGGTGGGCGTGGGTCAACTACTCCTGGTATGCCTCGGCGTACGACAACGATGACGTGATCTACCGGCTCTTGACCTTTGTGATCATGGCTGGCGCGTTGTGCTTGGCGGCCGCGGTGCCGGATCTTTTCGCTGACGGGCAGTCGGTGCTGGCTGTCGTTGGCTACGCGATCATGCGTTTTGGGATGGTGGGCCTCTGGCTTCGCGTGGCGCAAGGTGACAAGGCCAGGCGCAAGACCGCACTGAGGTACGCCGCCGGCATCACTTTTGCGCAGTTGCTGTGGATTGGTCGACTTGAGGTGCCGAGCTCCTGGTTGATCGCCACCTTCTTTGTGTGTGTGGCGATCGAGTGGATGGTGCCGGTGTGGGCTGAGAAGGCGGGCAAGTCTCCCTTCCACCCTCACCACATTGCGGAGCGCTACGGCCTGATGACGATCATCGTTTTGGGTGAAGTCATGCTGTCGAGCGTGCAGGCGATTCAGGGTGCACTCGGACTTCGTGGCGAGGGAGGTCACGCGGTGTCATCGGACTTCTTCGTCTTGATCATTGGCGGACTGATCGCAGTTTTCGCGTTGTGGTGGCTCTACTTCAAGCGCAACCACGCCGACATCGTGGCCAACGAGAAAGCGATGTGGATCTTTGGCTATGGCCACTACTTCATCTTTGCGTCGGTTGCGGCCGTCGGTGCCGGGCTAGCAGCGGCGGTGGACGTCGTGGAGGGCTCGCACGAGGTGCACACCAGTGCGTTTGCAGTCTCGATGTTCATCGGGGTCTCCATCGCGATTTTCGCGCTGGTCTTGGTGGGCATGCATGTGGCCAGTGATCGCGCCGACTTGCCCCATGTCGTCCCGGCTGTCTTCGTGGCGGTGGGAGCGCTGCTGATGCCCTGGCTGGGTCTGTCGTTGGGCTGGACCGTGTTGGCTCAGGCACTCGTTATCACGCTGGCGCTCGGTCAGCACGTCGTGCGCTCACAGGCCCGCTAAGCACTCGTCGCCCCCAGACTGGGGCAAGTCTGGGAGCGACGAGGGTCTGAGGGTCTTAGATGAAGAGCAGTTGCGCCCCATCGGTGAGTTCGATGAAGTCGGTTGCCGAGATGATGCCCTCAACGCCTTCGTAGAGGTCTTCTTCGTGCAACTTCATCATGTCCGCGCTCATCCGGCAGGCCCACAGGTGGCCGCCTGAGCCGTGGATGAGTTCGAGGAACTCAGGCACCTCGGGTACGTCGAGGTCGGCAATCTGCTTCTTCATCATGGCCGTCGTCAGCGCGGTCACGCCGGGGAGACCAGCCATGCCTTGGGGCATCGAGACACCGAAGGCACCGGGAGGGTGCATGGCGGTGTTGCCGAGGTAGCTGAACTTCAGGTGCTCCATCGTCTTCTTGTTGATCATGTCGAAGCCCCAGAAGGTGAAGAACAGGTGAGTCTCGATGCCTTCGCCGAGGGCGGCGTTGGCCAGGATCAGCCCGGGGTAGGCCATGTCGAGGTTGCCCTTGGAGCAGATGATGGCGAGTTTGCGTCCGGTCGAGGCGGAGTCGTCATCGAAGCTGGGTACGAACGGGGTGTCATTCATGGTGGTGTCCTTTATGGGTAAGAGTTGTGGGGATGGGGGTTAGACGCAGCCCTTGGGCTTGGGCAGCCCAGCGACATACGCCATCTTCTTGGCCGGCTTGCCGGGGAACAGCGCAAACAGGTCCTTGACCGCGATGCCGGCCTGGGTGGAGACGCGACGCAGGGTCGGGGTCTCGTGCATGGCGGCGAAGTCGGTGCGCAGGAACCTGATGGGTGCCCAGTGCGCTTCGGTCATTTCCAGGCCGATCAGCTTGGCGAGTTCAGCCCCAAGGGCCTCGTCCCACTGGTCGGGGTTCGTCATGAAGCCTTCCTCGTTCACATCGAGGGTTCGGCCAGCAATCGTGGTGGTAGGCATGTGCGTTTCTTTCTAGAAGGTGGGGACAGTGGGTTGGGTGGGTGCAGTGGACTTCTCGGGAACGTCCTTGCCGCGTAAGGACATCTCCGCGGGCAGTCCGAGCGGACGTCCTGGGAGCAGTGCGTGAAAGTAGATGTGACGGAAGGCGAGCTTGCCGGCGTGGTTGGCGCGCGACTCCCGCAGCAGGTGCAGTGGACCGATCTTCGGGATCGGGAAGGTGCCCGTGAGCGGTTCGGTTTCGTAGTTGAAGTCCAACAACAGCGCCTTGCCATTGCCGGTCTCAACGAAGCAGTTGGCGTGACCGTCAAAGGCTTCACTCATCGGCTTGCCACTGACGAGGTCGACGAAGTTGTCGATCCACACGTCAACGGAGAAGTGCGCGACCGATCCGGCCTTCGAGGTGGGCAGGTTGCCTGCATCGCCCAGGGCGAAGATCGTGTCGAACTCGACCGAGCGCATCGTGTGCTTGTCGATCGGCACGTAGTTAAGTTCGTCGCCCAAGCCTGACTCGCCCACGTAGTCCGCGCCCATGTTGACCGGCACGGTCACCAACTGGTCGTAGGCGATCTCGCGTTCGTCGTACGACTTGAGCAGCTTGGCTTCCTGGTCGATTGACTCGACCATGAAGTCCGGCTCGACGTGGATGTTCTTCTGCTCCAACAACGCGCCGAGTTCGCGGCTGGCCACCGGTTTAGTGAAGGCGCCGTCGAGCGGAGTGACGTAGGTGATGTCGACGTTGTCGCGCACGCCCTTGCGGCGGAAGTAGTCATCGGCCAAGAAGGCGAACTCCAAGGGAGCGACCGGGCACTTGATCGGTAGTTCACAGATGTGTACGACGAGTTTGCCCGAGGTCATCGACTCCAGCCGCTTGGCTAGTGCCTGGGTGCCCTCGAAGGTGTAGAACTCACCCACACTCTTGTGCCACTCATCCCCGAGCATGCCCGGGGTTTGGTCGGGCCGAGGGGTGGTGCCTGTGGCGATCACGAGGTAGTCGTAGCCGAACTCTTGGCCGTCCTTGAGCCGCACACTCTGCGCCTCGGGGTCGACCTTGTCGATCTCGCCAAAGACCAGGTGAGCCGCGTCGTTGAGGAACGCTGAGGAGGTCTTGCGGATCTGCTCGGGCTGGTTGCCACCGAAGGGGATAAACAGATAGCCGGGCTGGTAGTCGTGGATGTCGTCACGGTCGATGACGGTCACTGACCATTGAGGTAGTCGTTGCAAAATCTTGTTTGCGACCATGGTGCCGGCGGTGCCTGCCCCGAGCACCAAGAGCCGCTTTTGTGCGGTCTCGTTCATGTCTTTGACGGTACCCCTCGGGGTATTTTCCCGCTAGTGATCGCTGTGTCTGGTGCGTCACGCCGCAAATTGGGGAATGTCCGAAATGTCGTAGATGTTTAGTCGGCGTCGCGCCGCGCACTACGCTTTGCGATGGCCATGCTGCGGACTGTCCGCCAGGCCCAACGAGAGGAACCCCAATGTCCCTGTGGGAAAAGATCAAAGACGCACTGACCACTGATGACGCTGAGGCCGCTGCGGAGGCCCAGCAAGAGGCTGACGCCGCTCAGGCCGAGGCTGACAAGGTCATCGCCGCCGCTCAGGCAAAGGCCGCTGAGGCTCGCGCCAAGGCTGCTGCTGCCGCTGAGAAGGCCGGCATCGACACCACCGACGAGGCTGCCAAAAGCGCCGCAGTCGACGCAGAAAACGAAGCCATCGCTGCTGAGGCCAACGCCAACGCCGAAGCGGAGGCCGCTCAGGCCAAGGCCGAAGCCCGTGCTCGCAAGGCTGCCGAAAAGGCCGACGCTCGCGCCAAGGCGCGTCGTGAGGCTCGCAAGCACAAGGAGTACGTCGTGAAGTCGGGCGACACCTTGAGCGAAATCGGTGCCCGCTTCGGAGTTGACTGGCGCGACATCGCACGGATCAACCACATCGAGAACCCCGACCTGATTTTCCCCGGTCAGAAGTTCAAGATCCCGAACAAGTGATCATTGGCTCCATCTAAGTCGCTGGCCCCAGGATTTCCTGGGGCCAGCACTGTTTTTGGGGATGGTGCAAACGACCGCCCTAGGCTGGCGTCATGGTGAGGCGGGGTCATGGTGAACCAATGAAGTTGAGCACGGTGATCTTGCCGATTTATCGCTGGCCTGAGGCCAAGCGCATCTGGCAGCGAGCCGAGCAGCTGGGGTTCCATGCTGGCTACACCTACGACCACCTCACGTGGCGTTCGTTTGTGGACTCCCCATGGTTCGGGGCGATCCCGACGCTGACTGCTGCAGCGACTGCCACCGCAACTATGCGGGTCGGCACGTTGGTGGCCTCACCCAACTTTCGACACCCAGTGCCCTTCGCCAAAGAATTGATGACCCTCGATGACATCTCCTCGGGTCGCCTCACCCTTGGCATTGGCGCGGGAGGCACCGGATTTGATGCCCAAGCATTGGGTCAGAGGCCCTGGACTCCTAGCGAACGGGCCGATCACCTGCGCGATTTCGTGGCAGTGCTCGATGCCACCTTGCGGCAGCCGGAGACGTCGATGACCACAGAGCACTACGCAGCGGTCGACGCACGCGCCTTGCCCGGGTGCGTTCAGCAACCGCGAGTGCCCTTCTATGTGGCCGCCACCGGTCTGCGCGGGCTCGCGCTGGCGGCGAAGTACGCCGATGGCTGGATCACCTACGGCGATGCACGCGATCCGGCAGCACCAACTCCGCAGGAGGCCCCTCACGTTGTTGCCGGCCAACTGGCTCGACTTGAGGAGGCCTGCGAGAGGGAAGGCCGTCAGGTTCCACACCGGCTCTACCTCGAGGGGTCCTCAAGTGAGAAACCGCTGGAGTCGGTGGGGAAGTTCGTCGATTGGGCGGGTCGCTATGCCGAGATCGGCATCACGGAGTTGGTGGTGCACTGGCCGGTGCCCGACTCGGTCTATTCCGCCGACCAGGCGATCTTCGAGCAGATCGCCACTGATGGGTTGAGCCAACTCGACCACTGAGCGGTCCTGCCACAGGATCGAATCGACCGTGGTCCAAAATGTGCTCATGGCCCGTCCATCACGCCCGATCGTGGTTGCCCATCGGGGCGCCAGTGCGAATATTGCCGAGCACACGCTGGGTGCCTATGTGGCCGCGATCGATGCCGGAGCCGACGCTTTGGAGTGCGACGTACGCCTGACTGCCGACGGACACCTTGTGTGCGTGCATGACCGCGATCTCAAGCGCACGGCCGCGAGCAAGGGGTTGGTGAGCACGCAGAACCTTGCCGATCTTGATGCGCTCGACTTCTCCTCGTGGAAGAACCCGTGGGCTGACCTCGATGACGAACTCCCAGATCGTGACCCGGCTTTGGGCAAGGTGTTGACGATGCGTCGTCTGCTCGAAGTGGTGGCCGATCAGGATCGGCGAATCGAACTCTCCATTGAGACTAAGCACCCGACTCGGTTCGGTGGTTTGGTGGAGCGCAAACTCGTGCAACTTCTAGACGAGTTTGGCTGGACCCGCCCGGGGTCGCCGGTGCGGGTGATGAGCTTTTCGTGGGTAGCAGTTAAGCGCGTTGAGCGCTTGGCTCCAGCGTTGGATCTGGTCTATTTGGTGGATAAACCGGGCGCGTGGTCGCGGGTGCGGCCGGTGGCTTCGCCTGACTGGATCGCTGGTCCGGGCATCGAACTCTTGCAGTCGCATCCCGATGTGATCAGGCGCATTGCTCGCTCCACCTCACTGCATGTGTGGACCGTCAACAGCGCAGACGACATCGACCTGTGCCTGGACATGGGCGTGAAAGCGATCATCACCGACCGCCCGGCCTTCACCATCGACTACCTAGACGGCCTAGGCCTACAGCCGGGGCGCTAACCTCCCGACGCCCTCTCAATTCGCCGCGGGAGGCGACGTTCGAGTTACCAGCCCGCGATGACTACCCGATGACAGTACGACGACGCTTGCGCATCGGCACCGACATCAGGTCATCGCCGACGATCACGCGGCCGCTGTAGCCCCGCCGAGCGTTCTTGCGCCAGGTGTGGTCGCTCATGAGACGCGGGTCCGCCGGCACCAGGTGGTTGAGAACCAGCCTTTCGACCCCGGCCTGCTCAGCCAGTGGGCCAAGCTCGAAGACGTCGGTGTGCGAGCGCAGCAGGTGCTGCAGCAGGGAGGGGTCGAGGCCGAGGAAGTCGACGTAGAACTTGAAGTCGATGACCTCGTGCACCAACATGTCCGCGCCCTGAGCGAGCCGCACGACATTCTGCGAAGCGGCGGTGTCGCCGGAGAAGACGACTGAGCCTTCCTCGCTGTCGAAGCGGTAGGCGTAGGAGGGGAACACTGGCCCGTGCGGCACCAGCACCGCGCTGACCTTGACGAAGCCATCGTCGAAGATGACAAAGGGGTCCATGTCGGGGGCACGGTTGGTCCAGTCGGCCCCGGCTGCCACCGGGTTGTCGATCTCGTGGATGTCGAAGAGGGTGCGTGGATCGGGAATGCCCGCGCGCCGCATGAACAGGTTGGTCGAGTAGGCGAAGGCCTCGGTCTGGAGCCGGAAGAGGTCGGCGATGCCGGGGGTAGGCATGTCTGGCGCGATGGTCGGCAGCGAGGGATCGTCGGCCGGTGGCAGCCCGCCTGCCCGCCCGGGTCCGAAGACTGGGATCGCCGGTTGGGTGGCTGTGGGAGCGAGGATGCCGTCGTTGGAGTCGTTGACGCCAAACCCGGGCAACGCCGCGAAGTCGTAGAAGTCGATGACGTGGTCGGCGTGCAGGTGAGTCACGAAGATGCCACGCAGGTTCTTGAACTTAAGTCGTGCCTGGGCATATTGAGTCACGGCGCCACGGCCGCAGTCGATGACGTAGACACGATCGCCGATGACCAGCGCGGACGAGATGCCCGCGCGGCCGATCTCAGGCGGCGGGCCGCCTGCCACTCCAAGGAGTACGACGCGGGGGTCGTGCCGGTGTCCGGCGCTCACCGCGGCTTGGGCATACGACGGTGCGCTCAGGCCAGTCGCACTTGCTCCTACGGCGAGTCCGCCGCCAATCCGGAGTAGTCCCCGGCGGGAAACTTCTGCCTGGGCGACCTCAAAGTCGATGCACATCTCGCTCCTAGCATGTGACCCGGGTCACACGATCGTTAGGTAGCGAACAGTAGGGGGCGGAGAAACAGCCCCGCAAGATCGGATCCCGGAGATCGAGATGCTTGTGCCGAAGGATCTGTGGCCGCTAGCGACCTCGCGGGCGGCGCACGCTGACGTCCGCCATCCAGCCTCGACTACCTAGCCGGCCTAGACCTAGAGCCGAGCCGCTAACCTCCGGGGCATGGGAAAACGCTCACGCACGAAGGTCAACGCCAGCTCTGAAGGGGCGGCAGGTTCACGCCAACCGTGTCACTGTGGTTCGGGCTTGCGCTATCGCAACTGCCACGGCGGCAAGTCCTCGGCGGTCGTGCACGTCGCTCGGCCCTTTGCCGGGCTTAAAGGTGAGTGTGACCTGGTTGCGCTCAAGGAGTTTGTGCCTGCTGGCACCGCCCGAGGAATGGTTGGCGGCCGGGAGATCACGTTTGCCTCGCTGCTGCCGGGTGCGTCGCCCGCGATCGTCCGCGACAACGGAGAAGTGCTGATCGGGGTGCAGGTGCAGCACTCCTATCGCGACCCCTCTCGAGACCTGGCGGCGATGGTCGAGTTGGCGCTGGCCGCCGATCATGGCGAGGTGTTGGGACTCGCAGCCGACCCAGGCGAAGGTCCGCGACTCCAAGATCTGCTGGAGGGTGGACTGACTGACTTTGAGGTGCACTCGGACTTCGGCTACTGGATGCCCCCGGACGCCGAACTCAATGACGCCATGGAAGGGGTGCTTGATCATGCCAACGAGGCCATCACGCCCACGGTCAAGGTCGGGGGCGTCGAGTCGGCGTACTGGACCGATGTGACCTCCAAGGAGTTCCTGCGTTGGGTGCTGCCCCATGAAGAGGCCCCGGCTTTGGATGCGTTGGCCCGGTTGCATGCTGCTAGTGCCGATCGACTTGTTGATGGCGCTCGCCTGGTGGGGATGTTCCGCGCTCACGGATTGCTGGTCCCGGTGTGGGACTTGGCCGCAGGCACTGGCGCTGAGGCAATCGAATCCCCGCTCGCGAACTTCGCCCAGGCGTTTGAGGCTGCGCTAGCAGACGAGACCCCCCTGAGTCCGGCCGAGCGTGGCACCCGGGCCGGACTTACCTCGCGTCAATTGACCCTTCGGTGACAGTTTGTACGGTCTGAACAGGCTGAAATGAACCGTTCGTCGTGTTTGACCGACCGTTCAGCGCTGTTCAGGGGTCTCTGAACGGCTGTTGGTTGTCAAGCGTTCAATAACTTTCTACGGTTGGGTAACCCCGGTCAGTGCCACACCCCCGATGGCACTGGGCGGGGTTCTTCAATTCTTAAGCGATGAGTTCGTAGGCAGTAACGAGCGCCAGCACCACGCAGACCGCTGAGCCGATGTAATGGATCACGCTGAGCCGGAGTCGAGCCAACAGCCAGCGTCCGAGAAGCACGGCGAGACCAGAAACAGCGAGAAGGGCTCCCCAGGCGCCGGCAAACACGCTGAGCGGCTCGTGATACTTCGCCACCAGTGAGATCGTGAGCAGTTGCGACAGGTCGCCCCATTCGGCGGCGAAGAGCACTAGGAAGCTGGTGAGAGTGGCGCGCCATGAGGAGTTCACTGCAGTGGCTTTGGCGGCGTACTCCTGCTCTTGTGAGGCCTCCTCGGCATCGGCCTTTGGTGCGGCCCGGAAAAGCACGACGGCGCCGATGACAAAGATGGCCAGAGAGATTGTCTGGATCACTGTTCGTGGCAACAACGTGGCCAAGCCGCCAGCGGCAACAGCGATCAGGGTCTGCACTAAGAAGGCAGTGCCGACGCCCACCCAGACCGCAAACGGCTTGTAGCGCGTCGACAGCACCAGGGCAGCGATGAAGGTCTTGTCAGGGAGTTCGACAACGAAGATTGTCCCAAAGGCAATGGCAACGACAAGAAAGTCCACATCGCCGAGTCTGGCACGGCACTAGTCTTGGGCGCGTGCCCGATTCCCCCACTCGCCGATATGCCTACTTTGGCCCCGCCGGAACCTTCACTGAGCAGGCCCTGCGGTCGTTGCCGGAATCGAAAGGCGCCGAGCACCTGCCGTGTACGACGGTGACCGAAGCGCTGGATCGGGTGCGCCGCAACGAAGCAACTGGCGCGGTGGTGCCGATTGAGAACTCCGTCGAAGGCGCCGTGAGCGTCACCCTCGACGAACTTGCCAGCGGCGACCCACTGCTGATTAGGCGAGAGGTGACCGTGCCGGTCACCTTTGACCTCGCTGCTCTCACAGACCGGCCTCTTGCTGAGATCAAGTTGATCGGCACCCACCCGCACGCGGCCGCCCAAACACGCGCCTGGGTGACGGCCAACATCCCTGGAGCCAAGGTGGTGCCTGCACCGAGCACCGCAGCTGCAGCCGAAGCTATCGCCAGCAAAGACACCCACTGGGACGCTGCCATTTGTGCTCCCCAGGCAACGAAGACCTACGGTCTGACTGCGTTGGCGAGCAACATCGGCGACAACCCGGACGCCCAAACCCGGTTCATCTTGGTCGGACGAGCTGGCATCTCCGAGCCACCAACCGGCGCCGACAAGACGACCCTGGTCGTTTACATCCGCGACGACCACTCCGGGGCCTTGCTGGAACTCCTTGAAGAGTTCCAGTTGCGCGGGGTCAACCTCAGCCGCATTGAGTCACGTCCCACCGGCGTCGGCTTAGGCAAGTACTGCTTCTCCATCGACTGCGAAGGCCACATCGAAGACGAGCGCGTCGGCGAGGCCCTGATGGGACTTAAGCGAAGCTGCGCCGACGTACGCTTCCTTGGGTCTTATCCCCGTGTCGACGGCCAAGGCCCGCAGATCAAACACGGCACCTCAGATGATGACTTCCACGACGCAACAGCCTGGCTGAGCCGCCTTCGCACTGGGGGCCCCCGATGATCTTGAGCGTCACTCCGTTCCTTTGGTACGACGACAACGCCGAGCCAGCCATTGAGCGCTATCTGAGCCTTTTCGAGGGTCGGGTGCTCTCGATGAATCGCCACCCAGACGGCACGCTGTTCATCGGCGAGATCGAGATCATGGGCACCAAGATCACCTTGATGAACGCTGGTCCCACCTACAAACTCACCAGCGCCTTCTCACTTGCAGTGAGTGTGGAAACCCAAGACGAAATCGATCACCTCACGGCCACACTCACCGAAGGCGGCGGTCACCTCGAGATGTGCGGCTGGCTGGTCGATGCCTTTGGGTTGTCGTGGCAGATCGTGCCGACCGCGCTGTTCCAGTTGATGGGTGACCCTGATCCCGAGGTGGGAACCCGCGTTCAGGCCGCGATGCTCCAAATGCAGGTGCTCAATATTGCTGGCCTGCAGGCTGCTGCCCTGGGCGCCTAAGCCGGGCCCTACTGAAGACTCCGAATAGACCTCTCGACTACCGGTCGGGATCCTTCTTCTTTGCCCAGGCCACCAGCGCTGCCGCGCCTGGCACAGGTTTCCGGTTCTCTAGTGCTGTGACACTCGTTTTCAGGGTGGCCATGCCCACTAATAGGGCCGCCACTGCAGGCAGCGTGCTGCGGTCCAGGAGAGCCGCGACACCCTCCAGTAGGAGCGAGACACCGAATAGCAGGGCCGCTATACCGATCGGGGCGCTTCGGTCAAGCAGGGCCGCGATACCAGCCAGCAGAAGCGACCCCCCGCCCAGAAGTGTCGCGAGGGCGGTCAGGGTGTGCCCGGTTAACAAGGCGCAGCCACCACCCAGCAGGAGCGCCACACCGAACAGCATGAGCGCTACGTCGAGCAACGTGCTCCTGTCTCGCAGGAGTCCCGCACCGAACAATAGAAATGCCGCACCACCCAGGTTGAGCACAAAGGCAGTGAGTGGGTGCCCGTCAAGTAGGGCCGTGACACCACCCAGTAGGAGCGTTGCACCGATCAGTAGGGTCGCCACGCCGATCAATGTCCTCTGGTCTCGCAGGAGCGCTGTACCGAACAGCAGGGTCGCCCCACCACCTAGCAGCAGCACCACGCCGATCAACGTGGTTTTGGCTCCCAGCGCCTCGACACCAAGCTGGAGGGTCGCCGCGCCGACAAGCAGGAGCGCCAGGCCGGATGCCGCAAGATCAAAGGAGAGTCGCGTACGTAGCGAGCGCCAACTAAGAGCTGAGGCAGTGACCCACAGGAGTGCCATAGACGCTATGCCAGCGGCCAACCTCTTGTCGGTGCCGAGCAGCATCGGCCCACTGGACACATAGAACACGATGAGAAGTACGGCCATCGCACGCCCAAGAGGGCCGGGTGTGCTGAAGAAGCCGCCTGGGAGAGTGAGGACCAGCAAAGCCACCGCGAGGACATCCACTACCACCAGCCACCAGGAGTTCTCGGTCCAACTCGAGACCCAGTTCACCATCAGACCGAAGAGCAGCACGCTCACAAGCCACAAACTGACTCTGTTCGGCGATGTGGGAGAACCGGTCACACCTGGCATCCTTCCAAAATCCGACTGGCTCTATTCGACTGCGAGGCCAAATCACAAGTAGTGGCCGGTAGAACGCTGAGGCAAAGAACTCCTGACCCCAGAGTGTCGTCGCATCGGTTCTTGTAGGGGACGTCGACGGGGGCGATTCTCGCACTAGCCATAGCAAACGGGTCATCGCTGAACTGAGCAGAGACGGGCGGAGGCCGCGATGCTCCAGATGCAGGTGCTCAATATTGCCGGCCTGCAGGCCGCTGCCTCAGGCGCCTAAGACGGGCTCCAACTGAAAGATCGGGATGACCCTCGGGGCCGCCTTCTCTACGTAGATCCGATAGTTGGGCCACACCTTGACCATCTCAGCGAGTTTCTCCTCGCGCTCGGTGCCTTCGAGTTCGCGGGCACGGACGGTGGTGCGCACCCCGTTGGCCATGACTTGAGCGGTTTGTGCGGCGCGAAGGTTGGCCACCCAGGCCGGGGGCTTCTCTTGACCCCAGTTGGAGCCAGCAATCAGCGGCCCATCGGGGTGTGGGGTGTAGAGCAAGGGTGTTTCTCGCTCGATGCCAGTTTTGCGTCCCTTGACGGTGAGCATCAGCCCAGTGAGGCCACAACTGGAGAGCAGTGTCATGTGGCCGTTGGTGAGTCGTTGAATCCCCTTGTCGAGACCAACGATGATTTTGCCGAACTTTGGCAGCCAGGGTTGGCGGCCCATCACGATGGCAATGGTGCGCAGTGGATTCACCCGCCAGAGGTTATGTCACACATCTGGTGAGGTCTACCTCGGTGCGCGCACCAACAATCGTCCGTGAATGCATTCGGCGTGAATCTCGTGGCCCGACTTGATCAGGTCGCCGTCGAGTTGCCTCGGGGTCTCGGAGTGGGCCCGGACCGTCACGCTCTTGCCGCTCATGCGGGTGATGGTTTCGTCGGTGCGCTTGTTTTTGCTAAGGACCCGCAGGGCTAAGGGGACCCACGAGAGGAAGCGGCGCGGATAGAGGAGTACGACGTCGAGTTCGCCGTCATCGATGCGGGAATCGGGGATCAGTGGCATGCCGGCCTGCAGGTAGCCGACGTTGCCGATCACGATCGTCCGGGCGCGGTGTGTGGTGAAGTCGCCGCCATCCACAGAGATGTCGACACGGATCGCAGGAAACATCAGTGAGCGCAGGCCCGAGAGCACGTAGGCGACCCATCCGACTTTGGCCTTGAGGTCCTCGTTGACGCCATCCATGATCGCGGCGTCAAAGCCCATCCCGGCCATCACAAGGAAGGTCGCGTCATCCATCTTGTCGCCGCTGACCTTGACCATGTCGATGGCTCGGTCTTGGCCGTTGAGGGCGACATCGACCGCAGCACGCAAATACAGCGGCAAGTTGAGGTTGCGAGCCAGCAAGTTGCCGGTGCCTGCCGGCACGATGCCGACCGGGATGCCAGTGCCAGCGAGTTCTTCACAGACCGTGCGCACGGTGCCATCACCACCGCAGGCGATGACAAGTTCGGCCCCGCTCACCGCAGCGCTATGTGCCATGGAGTGACCGGGGTCTTCGATGGTGGTGTAGTACCAATCGACTCGTTGCCAGCCTGCCGAATGCGCCAGCGACTCGACTAGGTACTTGAAGGCGCCAGGGTCATCGACCTTGATCGGGTTGAGTACGACGGCCAGGTGCTTTGGTTTGGGACCCACAGATGGCATGGCCTCGACCTTGTGAGCCAGGGGAACCTCATGGGGATCAAACAGGGCCCGGCCAACGGCCGCGACGCCAAAGCCGATCAACCAACCGGCCAGCACGTCGCTGAAGTTGTGGACGCCGAGCAACATCCGGTCGATCCCAACCAGGAACACCACGATCAGCGACACCACGAGTGCCACCCGACGCAGTCCTCGGCGGCGGATTAGCATCTGGGAAATGACGTAAGCCACGGCTGCTGCGGTGGCGATCCCGGCCGCGTGGCCGGAAGGGAAACTGAGGCTATCCAGGGTTTCGACGGGGTGTGGCCAGGTGGGGCGTTCGCGCCCGATGAGTGGCTTGATCACGGCGTTCACAGCCACCGCCGACACGGTCATCACCACGGCGGTCCACACGGCCAGACGCTTGTGACCCTTAACAAACAAGGCAATCGCGGTGATGATCGTGAGTACCGTCATCGGTCCGGTGTCGAACAACCACTGCACGGCGATAGCGCCGGAGTACAGCCACTGCACGTTAAAGGTGAGTTCCTCAAAGGGAGTGCCAACCCAGGTGTCGAAACGCTGAAGGGCGGCGTGTTGGAAGAGCACAAGCAGGAGTACGACGGCAAATCCGCCCAGCGAGGCCAGGCCTAAGACCCAGGCGCGTCGCGTTGAGGTGGTCACGCCTGCGAATTATGCCGTGTGACTATCCACAGGGAGCCAGGGCCAGTTGGGCACAGCGGCTTACTCTTAACCGTATGAGGATCTTGAGGGCCTTCGCGGCAGCTACCGTGCTCGTCGCCACGAGTGCCTGTGGGGTGGGACAAGGCGACTCTGCCGATGCGCTGGGCAACACCTGGGTGCTGCGCTTTGACCGATCCACGGGTGGCGCCGATGGCGAAGAACTTGCCGCTGTCTATCTGAGTGCGACTCCCGACTCGGGCAAGGCGGTCAGCGTTGAGATGCCGCCCCTCACCGCTGGATCTGCCTCTGGTTTGACCCGATTGTTGATGGTTGATAGCTCCCACACCTGGGCGCTGCTCGACAGCGCACCGACCAAGGCGGAGCGGGAGGCGCACCAGGTCGCGCTCTATCCACTGGCTGGGGGCGAGCCGCAGATGCTCAAGCTGGGTCCCATCACGCCCGACTATCTGGCCTTTGCGCCCGAGGATGAGCAACTCACCGTGGTGGCCAAACGCGGTGTCTGGCACGTGGATGCGCACAGCGGCCAAGCCACTCAGGCTGGCTCGTTGCAGGTGAAGAAGGACTGGACCTATGCAGGTGGGTTCGTCGTCAACACCGGCGAGCCCTACACCGAAAGCCTGACCTCGTTTGAGACTGACCCCAGCGGCAACGGGGCTACCGACACCATCGTGCCCACGCGCAACAACGGCTCGTTGGTGATTTCACCGACCAACAAACTCAAGGGCCTGCCCGATCCAAAGTGCGATCTGGTGAGCGGATTCAAATCCGCAGATGGCACCAACTGGGTGTGGTGCGTGACCGGGCAAGATCTTCAGTTGAAGAAGTTGTCGGGGTCGAAGTGGTCGCCGTACGGCAAGGCGATCGAGGGTGTCGTACCTAAGGATGCTGTCGAATTCGTCTTCGCATTGCCCCCTCTCACTTAGAGCAGGGCAATACGGCAGGCAATATCGGTGAGCAGTCACCGCGCGGGCTAGATAGCCTTGACCCATGATCGACCCACGAGTTCTTCGCGACAACCCTGATCGAGTGCGTGCTGCCCAAGCAAAGCGCGGCCTCAGCGACTCCGTGGTCGACGCGGCATTGTCCGCTGACGAAGCCCGTCGCGCGGCCATTGCTTCCTTCGAGCGGTTGCGTGCCGAGCAAAAGGAACTTGGCCGCCTCATCCCTAAGGCAGCAGGGGACGAGAAGGCAGAACTCTTGGCGCGCACGAAGGCGTTGGCCGCTGAGGTGAAGGCTGCCGAGGCCACTCAAAACGACGCCGAAGTCGCGTGGCGTGATGCACTCTCGGCTATCCCTAACCTGGCCAACGAAGAAGCACCCGCAGGCGGCGAGGAAGATTTCGTGGTGCTCGAAACGATCGGGACTCCCCGCGAATTCGACTTCGAGCCGCGCGACCACATCGAACTTGGCCGGATCTTGGGTGCCATCGACCTTGATCGTGGCGCAAAGGTCTCAGGGGCGCGGTTCTATTACCTCACCGGCCAAGGTGCCGACTTGGAACTCGGCCTCATCCAAATGGCGATGGACCAAGCCCGCTCGGCCGGATTCACCACCGTGATCCCGCCTGCTTTGGTCAAGCCTCGGGCGATGGATGGCACCGGATTCTTGGGGCAAGCCGCCGATGACGTCTATCGCATCGAAGGCCAAGACATGTACCTCGTGGGCACGAGCGAGGTGCCGCTTGCGGCGTACCACAGCGACGAGATCCTCGATGCCGAAGCGCTGCCATTGAGGTACGCCGCGATCTCGCCGTGTTACCGCAAAGAAGCCGGCAGTCACGGAAAAGACACTAAGGGCATCATCCGAGTTCACTGGTTCGACAAAGTCGAGATGTTTACCTACACCACTGTTGAAGAGTCGTTTGCCGAGCACAAGCGACTCTTGGAGTGGGAGAAGGAGTTCTTGAACAAGTTGGAGTTGGCCTATCGAGTGATCGATGTGGCTGCCGGCGACCTAGGGCTTTCGGCTGAACGCAAGTTCGACTGCGAGGCCTGGATCCCGACGCAGGGCAAATACCGCGAGCTCACCTCCACCTCCAACTGCACCGACTTCCAGTCGCGCCGACTCGACATTCGCGGCCGCTTCGCCGAAGGCACAGCCCCGCTGGCCACGCTCAACGGCACCTTGTGCGCCATGACGCGCACGATCGTGGCGATCTTGGAAACGCACCAGAACGCCGATGGCTCGGTGACGATTCCGGCGGCGCTGCGGCCCTACATGCAAGGGCGCGAACGATTGGAGCCCGTGTCCGCGTGAGTTTCCCCAAGTTGGTCGCCCTCGATATCGACGGCACCTTGTTGGCCTGGGTGGAAGGCTCTGGGCAGACCTACGAGAAGGTGTCCCCTGCGGTCTACGACGCAGTGCAGGCGGCGCTTGCTGCCGGCTCGCATGTGGTGCTCTCATCAGGTCGTTCTGCCCACGGGATGACCCCCATCGCCGACTTGTTGGGGTTGGCATCAGAGGCCGCCGATCGGTTGTGGATCGTGGCGTCCAACGGCGCCGTCGTACTTCGCTATCCGCCGGTCGAGATCGTGCACGAGGAGACCTTTGACGCCAGGGCGGCAGTGTTCGAGGTCTTGTCGCACCACCCGGAGGCGTTGGTTGCCGTCGAGGAGCGCGGCATCGGCTACCGGATCAACCGCGCCTTCCCAGAAGGGGAATTGGGCGGGGAGATGATCATCGCTGACGTCGAGCAGATGGTGGCTGACCCGGTGAGCCGCGTGATCATCCGCGACCCATCAGCCACCGCCGAAGAGTTCATGGAAACCGCCTCCCGACTCGGCTTGCATGGCACCAGCTATGTCGTGGGTTGGACCGCGTGGTTGGACCTCTCACCGCTCGGCATCTCGAAGGCCTCGGGTTTGCAGTACGTCGCTGATCAACTCGGTGTCGATGCCTCTGACGCGCTCGCGATCGGCGACGGTCGCAACGACCTAGAAATGTTGGCCTGGGCTGGTCGCGGCGTCGCCATGGGACAGGCCGTCGACCAGGTCAAAGCCGCCGCCGATCACGTCACCGAGACGGTTTATGACGACGGAGTCGCTGTCGAACTGCGAAAGTGGTTCCCGTGAGCGAACTCCCCCCAGTCATCAGCACCAATCGGTTCCGACTGCCACTAGTGAGCCGCGAAGAAGCTGCTGCCGCTCTGGCTGGCTCGCGCGCCCCCGACTGGCACGAGGACTACCCACGCAGCGACGACCTCGATGCGTTCTCCATGATCAAAGGCGACTCCACCTGGGGGCCGCGCCACATCGTGCGGGTTGTCGACGGGTTGGTGATCGGTTCGGTGGGGTTCTACGGACCTCCTGCGCCCCATGACGACGGGGTGCTTGAGGTCGAGATTGGCTACGGCCTCGTTGAATACGCCCGAGGCCACGGGGTTGCCACCGAGGTCGTGTCGGGTCTGGTTGCGGCACTCGATGCGGTCGACGTACGTGTTCGGGCGCGGACCGAGCCCAGCAATGCGCCCT
>CALMMO010000003.1 GCA_937868455.1 uncultured Marmoricola sp. | reverse complement strand
TGCGCACCTGGTCGACAGGCTCCAAAGCCGTACTGCGAGTTGTCATCAGCGTGGCGGTTGCGGCATTGATGTTCACACTGCCCCACGCCACGCCTGGCCAGTCAAAGTTCATCCCCTACGTGCTGATCGCGGTGTTCTTCTGCCTGATCTACGTCTTCAGTGGATCACTGGTCTGCGTGATCATGGCCCACGCGTTCCAAAGCGCCTATGCGTGGGGATCACTGGTCCTGGCCGCCAACAAGGTGGGTGCGCCTACGCCACTACTGCTTGGTCTGTGTGTCGCAGGACCCATCATCGTGCTCGGCGGACTCTGGGTGATGAGCCGAATCTTTGGCTCATCACGCGACTAGTTGGTCTTTGGAGAGAAAGCGTGAGGCTAGGCCCCTGAGCCGGGGTGCCCAGACGAGATCACGCGGCCACCTTCGCCGTTGCTATTCGGAATGAAATTCCCAACCGGGGGTTTGCGGCTCGCGGGACGATCCCCCCATAGAAACTGCCCGATAGTCCGCCAGGCGCGTGCCAGCACGGTCCAGGCTCGTTTGGCTCGATTCATGTCCATACCGTTGATACTCCCACTGATACCCAACTTCGGCAGCGAGAATTGTGGCTCATCTCGCGACTAGTTGGCGCCGGAGTCTCCAGACGAGATCACGCGGCCACCTTCGCCGTTGCTGTTTGGAATGAAATTCCCACCGGGAGGTTTGCGGCTCGCGGGACGATCCCCCCATAGAAACTGCCCGATAGTCCGCCAAGCCCGTGCCAGCACGGTCCAGGCTCGATTGGTTCGCTTCATGTCCATACCGTTGATACTCCCACTGATACCCAACTTTGGCGTCGAACTACGTGGGATTGGTGATGAGCCAAAACTTTGGCTTCAGGCGGCTAGCGCACGGTGGGCTGATCGGTCTTGCGCAGCAGATGTACCAATTCAACACCGCGCTCACCAAGCCCCGACTCGACTCCTTCGACCACAGCGTCGGCCACGGCAAGCATCTCAACACCCTCATGACTGAGCGTGACTTGCACTTGGCGGCGATCAGTCGCCGATGCCCGGCGAAACAGCAGACCCCGATCAACGAGTGAATCAACAAGTCGGGTGGTCGTCGCTGGCGATGCCACCAACCGCTCTGAAATCTCGCCCATCAACGCTCCTGAGCCGATGGCCCGCAACACCCCAACATGACCTTGTCGGCTGGACCGCTGAACTCACCGGCATGGACTCCTTGGACTCCTTGCAACTGGTCAGCCAAGCGGGCCTAGCGCCCACAGGCAACGTGGTCGACACCAACTACACGATGGTGGCGAAGTTGCCGAAGAACGTGCTCGGCGGCGCCTCGACGTACGACGGTGTGCACCAACGGCTAGCTGAGGCTGGCCGAGCCCACGTGGCCAGCCGCTAATTTCGTTTCGCTGAACGCCGGCTCGACTTCGGTCGGGTCGGCGTTCTACATGTCGGGCCGGTTCGTCATCAAACTGGGATCGAAACTGCACACAATCCTCACCTTTCCGAAAGGTTGTCCCCCCACTCTGGGAAGGTGAGTCACGCACGCACTCAGTGGACCGTGTAAGCGATCGCGCTTGTGGCAGTCGCCGCCCGCCTGCCCACTGTCAATTGGCCGATGCTGCCCGATGAGGCCGGATTCAGCATGGTCGCCGCACAGTGGCATCAGGGCAGTTCGCTCTACGGCAACTACTGGGTGGATCGGCCCCCATTGCTCATTGCCATCTTTGGTGTCGTACACCTCATGGGAGGGAGCCTGCTCGCTATCCGCGCCCTCGGGCTGCTCGCCACTGCCTGGTCTGTGTTGGCCGCTGGCTGGTTGGGGAACCAGGTGGCTGGCCTTAAAGGTGCCGCGATTGCCGCTGCCACAGCGGGCGTCTTCTTAACCTCACCCACATTGATGGCGTGGGAGGTCAACGGCGAACTGCTTGCCGTGCCGCTGGTGCTTACCAGTTTGGGCATGCTGCGACGGGCAACCTCCGGCCAGCATGCTCACTGGATGTGGGCGGTTGGCGCAGGAGCCACAGGGTTAGCCGCAGCCATGGTCAAGCAAAATTTCATTGACGGGCTGCTTGCTATCGCGATCGTGGCCGCCTGGCGACTGTTCCGCTCACCCCGTCGAGGCCTCATCTTGCTCTGCCTTGGCGCTCTCGGGGCCCTGGGTACGGCGGTTGTCTTGGTGTGGTTCGCCGCGTCGCGTGGCACGACACTCGGTGGCCTGTGGGATGCCGTGGTGACCTTTAGGGCTGAAGCGGCGTCAGTGGTTTCCCAATCATCCTCGCCCGCTACTGCGTTGCGATTCAAAACCCTCATGCTCGCGCTTGCGTTCAGCGGAGTCCTCGTTCCACTGCTGTTGTGGCTGCCTGGAATACGCCGGCAGCGCAATCGCGAGTGGGTATTTGTCGTCGTAGGCCTCATGGCCTGGGAGACATTTGGGGTCGTCGCGGGGGCGAGTTACTGGCTGCACTATTTATTGGGGCTTGTGCCTGCTTTGGTCTTGATGAGCGCAGCAATCGCCCCTCAACGTCTCAAGTGGGCCTACATCGGTCTTTCAGTAGCGTGCCTGGTTTCGCTGGTGGTCGGACTCAACATCAATCCCAAAGGGGCTGACCCAGCTCAGTTGGCCTATCTGAAGGCCAACATCCGACCCGGAGACACCGCCACGATCGCCTTCGGGAAGGCCGAGTTACTTCACGAGACCGGACTCAGCAGTCCCTACAAGTACCTATGGAGCCTTCCCGTGCGCGTCCGCGACCCTCATCTGCGCCAACTCCGCGCCGTGATCCAGTCACCAAACCGACCAACTTGGCTGCTGTTGGATTCACATCCGCTGCGCAGTTGGGGCATCAGCCCGGGCGACATTGGGGAAGAGATCCGCGAGCACTACACCCGGTGGGCGGTCATCGACGGCATGCGGTTTTTGCACAGCAATGATTAGAGACCCAAGATCCGAGTGATGGTCGAGGGAGTGCGCACGGCGGGCAAGTTTGGTTGCTTCTGTTGCAAGGCAACCACGGTCGTCTCTAAGACAGCTCGAAGTTGGGCAACCTGCGCACGCAATTCACTGTTGCGGCCCTTGAGGGCAGCGACTTGGTTCTCGAGTTCGAGGATGCGACGTACGCCTTCAAGGCCGATGCCGGCGGCGGTCAGGTCGGCGACGGTGCGCAACTGCTCAATGTCATAGAGCGAATAGCGTCGGCCACCTCCCCCTGTGCGGCCGGGAGAGACCAAGCCAATGCGGTCGTAGGTGCGCAGGGTCTGTGGGTGCAAGCCCGTGAGTTCAGCAGCGACGCTGATGACATAGACCGGCACGCGCGGCCCAGGAACACCTCGAGTCACCATCTCAGTCTCCCGCCATCGTCACGAACAACCCGGCCCTCGGGTCGGCGCCGCCGTTGGCCGCACGCAGCGCCTCAACAGCTTCTTTTTGTACGTCAGTCAGGCTGGCCGGCACCTGCACACTCACCGTGACCAGAAGGTCGCCCGAGCGGATGCCCTTGCCGCGCACCCGGAAAGTGCGCCCGTTGGGCGTGCCAGCCGGGATCTTCACGGTCACCGGCCCGCTATCGAGCGTGGGCACGGTGATCTGAGCGCCCAGAGCCGCCTCATCGAAGGCAACCGGCACTTCCAGAACCAAGTTGTCTCCGCTGCGCTTGAACAACCGGTGCGGGCGCACATTGACCACGACATACAAGTCGCCTGCTGGCCCGCCGACTTCGCCGGCACCACCCTTGCCACTCAGCTTGATCTTCTGACCGTCCTTCACCCCGGCTGGGATGCGCGCGGTGATGGTGCGCTCGCTCAGGCCGTGGCCCGAACCGTGGCACGCCGGGCATGGGTCGTCGTACACCAATTGGCGACCGCCACAAGTCGGGCAGGTCTCATTCATCATGAACCCGCCGCCGACGCTGGCCGTCACGGTGCCGGTGCCTTTGCAGGTGTGGCAGCGGTGCGGGGTCGTGCCCGGCTTGCCGCCGGTGCCCCGACAGTGGCCACACGGCGCATCAGAGCGCAGGCGCAGACTCAACTCAGTGCCGCGGGCTGCCTCAAGGAACCCGATCGTGGTCTGAGACTCGATGTCGGACCCTCGACGCGCCTGGGGCCGCCGCTGACCGCCGCCGCCCCCTCCGAACATGCCACCGAGGATGTCGCCGAGATCGAAGTGCTGCCCTTGCCCCTGGAAGCCACCAGGGAATCCGCCTTGGAAGCCGCCTTGGGCATAAGCCGAGCGGATTTGGTCGTA
>CALMMO010000002.1 GCA_937868455.1 uncultured Marmoricola sp. | reverse complement strand
ACGCCGAAGCTGAGCAGCATGATCCGCTTGCGCAACTTGTCGCCGTGGGCCTCAAAGATGCCTGCGCGGTACAGGAAGGCACCCACCAAGAAGAGTCCAAGACCCATCAAGAACATCACCGGGATCTCAGCGCGGCCGCCCCAGAAGTAGGTGAACCGGTTGTGCACCTGGTCCCAGTAGTGCATGGTCCCGCCATCGGCGGCCCCGTAGGCCTGCCACTCCTTGAGGATGTCAGCAGCAGGACGACCGATTGCTTTGGCGTAGACGTCGAGTTGGTGAGGCGTCATGTCCACGGGGCTGATGTCTCCACCCTTGCCGACGGCTAGCTCCATCGCCTTGGCGTACTTCGCGTCGACGGCATCTGATTCCTCGGTGTAGGTCTGGCTGGTGAACCATCCGGGAGCACTGAGGTACGTCAAGTGCGCGACGTGCAGAGCAAGGCCGATCCCCAGGCACCACTTCTGGACCAGTGGGGACTTTGACACCACGACGGCGACCACCAAAGCGGTGAGTCCGTAGCCCATCAAAACGTCGAACTCAAAGATGAAGATGTAGTTCAGCAAGCCATCGAGCACCAGAAGGGCTGCGCGCCAGGGGTAGCTGCCGAGCCAGGTCTCGCCCTTCTTCAGTGCGGACTGGCGCTGAATTTCCAGCCCGATACCGAACATGATCGTGAGCAGACCGATGTACTTACCATCGGTTGTCAGCCCAATGAACGTCTCGAGGAACCGGTCGAACCCATTGCCGCCGGACTCGCTGGCTTTGACAAGAAAGATGCCGATATTGGTCATCAAGGTGCCCAAGATCGCGATCCCTCGCAGTACGTCGAGGGACACGATCCGAGACGACGGCGCCCGCGGAATCGAGGCCACCGGTGGTGGTGCAGTGAGGGTGGTCATGTGGTGCTCCCTTTGCGGAGATGGAAAGTAGCTGTGTCGACTTCACTGGCGACGATGACTACTTTCGGCTCCGAACCTCCCTCCTCACATCGGCCGGATGGGTCAGATGTTGTGGGTGCGATCAGCCAAATGGTTGAGTGCTGGGCTCCTGGTGTCGAAATCCCAGGTTAAGTACGGCGGGTTCCGGCGGTCAGTGCAACAGGAGGTCTTGGATGACCTCTGATGGTCGAAGGTAGTCCAGGCGTCTGCGGGGGCGGTCGTTGAGTTCATCTTCGACCCCGGCGAGCTCTGCGGCGGTGTGGACTGAGAGGTCGGTGCCTTTGGGGAAGTATTGGCGTAGGAGTCCGTTGGTGTTCTCGTTGGTTGCGCGTTGCCAGGGTGATCGGGGGTCGCAGAAGTAGACCTTGAACTCTTCGCCGAGCGCTCCGGTGGTGAGTTTGTTGTGGGCGGTCATCTCTTTGCCTTGGTCCCAGGTGACCGAGCGGCGCAGTTGATCGGGGAGTGCAGCGAGCCGGGTGATCAGGGCGTCTGTGACGGCTTCGGTTCCATATCCGTGGGGCAGGTGCAGCAGCAGGGTGTAGTTGGTGGTCCGCTCGACCACGGTTCCGATGGCTGATCGGTTGTGCTTGCCCAGGATCAGGTCACCTTCCCAGTGCCCCGGGACCGCGCGGTCGGTGACCTCGACGGGTCGCTGGGTGATCATGACCTTGTCCGGGATCTGGCCGCGTGGGTCCCGGGGACCATCGGGGCGGCGTGGTCGTCGTTTGATTCGGCCGCTGCGCAGGCATTTGGCCAGATCAGCACGTAACGCGCCTCGCGCCTGGATGTAGAGCGATTCGTAGATCGTGTTGTGATGCACCCACATCTCCGGGTTGTCGGGGAAGTCAAAACGTAGCCGCGCCGCGACTTGCTGGGGCGAGTATCGCTTGCTGAGATCCTTCTCGACCCTGGCGCGCAGGGCGGGGTTGAGGACCAGTTTGCATGGTTTGGGTCGTTTGCCGTTGGTCACTGCGACTGCTTGGCCACGCTTGGCCGAGTACCGCCCCGACTTCAGCCGACCGCGGACGATTTCACGGGAGACAGTGGAATTGCTGAACCCGATTCGCCCCGCGATCGACGCCTGACTCTCCTCTACCGCCAACCCGGCCTCGATTGCACAGCGATCCTCATACGACAACCTTTTCCCATTACCCGCATGCCTTCCCTGACGCGGACGAACCCCGCCCTGGGCCGCGATCAACTTCGTTGCTGAAGAGCGCTCCACACCGATCGCAGCCGCAGCCGCACCACCACTAGAGGTCTCCACATAGACCTGCCACATCAACTGATACATAGACGGCACCATCCGCCAAGAGAACGCTGGACCAGACATCGACACACCCATCACTCGACCGGTGTTGCACTCACCCCTAGAAACCGCCTACCCAAGTTGTCACTTAACCCAGGTTGCAACCT
>CALMMO010000001.1 GCA_937868455.1 uncultured Marmoricola sp. | reverse complement strand
GTCTTGGACCTCCTGATGGCGCAGTACGGCGTGCAACGCGGTGAGCTTCCGGGCCAGTGGCCGACCTCCTACGAAGATGACACCGTGCCGGCCACCCCTGCCTGGGCGAGCCGTCACACCGGAGTGCCCGCGGCCCAGATTGCTCGCTTGGCACGTGAATGGGCACAGAACGCGATCGACACCGAGGGTCGCGGCATGATCTTGATGGGCGCTGGAACCAACCACTGGTACCACTCCGACCAGATCTATCGCGCCATGCTCTTGCTGACCACAATCACCGGTTGCCAAGGGCGCAACGGCGGTGGCTGGGCTCACTATGTGGGCCAGGAAAAGATCCGCCCGATTATGGGCTTCCAACACCTTGCCTTCGCCCTCGACTGGCACCGCCCACCCCGTCACATGAACCAGACGGCTTATTGGTACGTCAACACCAGCCAATATCGCTACGACACATTCACCGCCGATGACATCGACGCCGGCACCGGGGTCTTCGCTGGCCAAGGAGTCATGGATCTACTTGCCAAGTCGGCTCGGTTGGGCTGGACGCCGTCGTACCCCACGTTCAACAAGAGCAGCCTGGCGTTGGCTGACGAAGCCGAGGCCGAGGGCATGGCGCCGGCTGACTACGTCGTCCGCGAACTCAAGAACGGTGACTTGAAGTTCGCTGTGGAGGACCCCGAGGCTCCTGAGAACCATCCGCGCATCTTGAGTCTGTGGCGGGCCAACCTTTTGGGCTCAAGCGCGAAGGGCAACGAGTACTTCTTGCGACACCTGTTGGGCGCCGACAGTTCGGCGACAGCCCAAGAGGCTGCCCCGGACCAGAGACCCACCAACGTCGTCTGGCCCGAACGCGCTGCCGAAGGCAAACTCGATCTGCTCACCACGCTCGACTTCCGCATGACCAGTTCGACGATGTTCTCCGACGTGGTCTTGCCAGCAGCCACTTGGTACGAAAAGCACGACCTCTCGACCACCGACATGCACCCCTTCGTCCACTCGTTTAACCCAGCGATTGCACCGCCGTGGCAGGCCAAGACCGACTGGGAGATCTGGAAAACCATCGCCAAGCGGTTCTCTGAGCTAGCTCACGATCACCTCGGCACGCGCAAGGACGTCGTCGCCAAGCCGCTGTGGCACGACACCCCTGAGGCGTTGGCGACAGTGCACGGCGAGGTCAAGGATTGGCGCACGGGAGAGGTCGAACCCATCCCTGGCAAGACAATGCCGGTGCTGGCGGTCGCCGAGCGCGATTACACCGCGATCTACGCCAAGATGACCTCCGTCGGCCCCCTCATGGACAACGTCGGCATGCTCACCAAGGGTGTCGCGTACGACGTCAAGCGCGAAGTCGCGATCCTTGGCCAACGCAACGGTCTCGTGAAGGGCGGCCCCACTGATGGGCGTCCCAAGCTTGAGTCAGACATTCAAGTCGCCGATGCGATCTTGCACTTCTCAGGAACCACCAACGGCCATCTAGCCACCCAAGGTTTCCGCACAGTCGAGAAGCGCACCGGCACGAAGTTGGCAGATCTAGCCGCCGAGCACGAAGGCAAGCAGATCACCTTCGCCGATACCCAAATCCAGCCTGTCCCGGTGATCACCTCACCTGAGTGGTCAGGTTCGGAGTCAGGCGGGCGTCGCTATAGCCCCTTCACCATCAACGTGGAGCGACTTAAGCCGTTCCACACGCTGACGGGTCGCCAACAGTTCTTCCTCGACCACGACTGGGTGCAAGGCATGGGCGAGTCGCTGCCCGTCTACCGACCACCACTGAACATGACCACCTTGTTCGGCGAGGCACCTATCGGCACCGAAGCCGACGCCGGCGGCACTCGAAGCGTGGCGGTCAGGTACCTCACCCCGCACAACAAGTGGTCGATTCACTCCGAATACCAAGACAACTTGTTCATGCTGTCGCTCTCGCGCGGCGGACAGACCGTGTGGATGTCTGCTGAAGACGCCGAGAAGGTCGGCATCCGCGACAACGACTGGGTCGAAATGGTGAACCGAAACGGTGTCGTGGCCGCCAGAGCGATCGTGAGTCACCGGATGCCCGAGGGCACGGTCTACATGCATCACGCGCAAGACCGACTCATCGACGTACCCCTCACTGAGCGTGATGGCCGCCGCGGTGGCATCCACAACTCGTTGACGCGCATCTTGATGAAGCCCAGCCACCTCATCGGCGGCTACGCCCAGTTCGCCTATTTCTTCAACTACATCGGCCCCACCGGAAACAACCGTGACGAAGTCACCACCATCCGGCGCCGCACCAACCAGAAGGTGGTCTACTAATGCGCGTCATGGCCCAGCTAGCCATGGTGATGAACCTCGACAAGTGCATCGGGTGTCACACCTGCTCTGTGACCTGCAAGCAGGCATGGACCAACCGAAGTGGCATGGAGTACGTCTGGTTCAACAACGTCGAGACCCGCCCCGGCCTGGGCTATCCGCGCCGACACGAGGACCAAGACACTTGGCAAGGTGGTTGGGTTCGCAACCGCAAGGGCCGGTTGACCCTGCGCGCTGGTGGGCGGTTCAAGAAGTTGGCCACCATCTTCAGCAACCCCAAGTTGCCCAGCATCAGTGACTACTACGAGCCGTGGACCTACGACTACGAGACTCTGCTCAACGCGCCGCAGCAAGAACACTTCCCGGTCGCTCGGCCCTACAGCCAGATCAGCGGCAAGCCGATGGACGTTCAGTGGAGCGCCAACTGGGACGACGACTTGGCAGGCTCGACCGAGCACGTGCAGCGCGACCCCATGATCAAGGGCATCGAAGACAAGGTGAAAACCGAGTTCGAGAAGACCTTCATGTTCTACCTGCCGCGCATCTGCGAACACTGTCTCAACCCGGCCTGCGCAGCGTCGTGCCCCAGCGGCGCGATCTATAAGCGCAGCGAGGACGGCATCGTGCTGGTCGATCAAGACAAGTGCCGTGGGTGGCGCATGTGCATCAGTGGTTGCCCCTACAAGAAGGTCTACTTCAATCACAAGACCGGCAAAGCCGAGAAGTGCACCTTCTGCTACCCCCGCGTCGAAGTCGGCATCCCCACTGTTTGCTCAGAGACCTGTGTGGGACGCCTGCGCTACATCGGCATCATGTTGTACGACGCAGACGCGGTCTTGGCCGCTGCCTCCGTCGAGGATGACCACGACCTTTATGAGTCACAACTGGGGTGCTTCCTTGATCCCAACGACCCCGAGGTCGAAGCTGCTGCCGAAGCAGCGGGCATCCCCGCTGACTGGATTGATGCGGCCAAGAAGTCGCCCGTGAAGCGACTGATCCTGGACTACAAGGTGGCCCTCCCCTTGCACCCGGAGTACCGCACCATGCCCATGGTTTGGTACATCCCACCGCTCTCACCGGTCGTCGACGTACTCAAAGAAACCGGGCACGACGCCGAGCGCGCCGACAACCTTTTCGGTGCCATTGACGCCCTGCGCATCCCCGTGGAGTACCTCGCCAACCTGTTCACTGCAGGCGACGTCGAGCCCGTGAACGACGTGCTGCGAAAGCTGGCCGCAATGCGGTCCTACATGCGCGATCTCAACCTCGGCCAGCCAGGTCGACCCGAGATCGCTGAGGCGGTCGGCATAAGCGAGGAAGATCTCTATGAGATGTTCCGCCTCCTGGCCATCGCGAAGTACGCCGACCGCTACGTCATCCCCACCGCGCACGCCGAACAAGCCCACTCTTTGGAGGAGATCGCAACCGATTGCGCAGTCTCGGCCTACGACAACTCCGGTGAAGGTGAGTGGTTCGGTAGCGGCTCAGGGCATCAAGTGAGCATCGCGGTGCAAGACCTGCGGCAACGGATCGTGGCCCAGCAAGGTGACGACAAGTGATCCTCGACGCCTT